>JANNJX010000423.1:0-8446 GCA_031396005.1 Burkholderiales bacterium | reverse complement strand
GCAAGAGTTACGAGCGCGCCGAGCTCGACGAGGCGGCGTCGGACGCTAACCCGTTGCAACAGTTCGACAAGTGGCTGCGCGAAGCCATCGCCGGCCAACTGCCCGAGCCGAACGCGATGACGCTGGCCACCGTCGGCGCCGGCGGCCGGCCGTCGACGCGCGTCGTCCTGATCAAGGGCTACGACGCGCGCGGCATCGTCTGGTACACCAACTACGACAGCCGCAAGGGCCGCGAGCTGACCGCCAACCCGCACGCCGCACTGCAATTTCATTGGGTCGAGTTGGAACGCGTGGTCCGCATCGAGGGCCGCGTCGGGTTGGCGAGCGCCGAAGAAAGCGACGCCTACTACGCCACGCGGCCGCTCGATTCGCGTTTGGGCGCTTGGGCTTCGCCGCAAAGCCAGGTGATCGGCTCACGCGCGGTCCTCGTTGCCAACGCCGCCAAGGCCGCCGTCCAGCACGGCCTGCAACCGCCACGCCCGCCGCACTGGGGCGGCTATCGGCTGGTACCCGAGGCGTGGGAGTTCTGGCAAGGGCGCAAGAGCCGGCTGCATGACCGGCTGCGTTATCGGCAGACCGGCAGCAACTGGGTGCGAGAGCGGCTCGCGCCCTGAAGTCCTTCACCTTCCCCCTGCAAGGGGGAAGACCGGGATGGGGCAATCCCGCTGCCGCGGCCGCACGGCCGCCGGTTGACTCCTAGAGGGCTCACCAAGCCACGCGCAGCCCCAGCGTCGCCGAGCGCCCGCGCAACGGCGACAACTCGCGCGCCGTGCGCAACGCTGCGGCGTTGAAGGCGAGTTCGTTGCCGATGTTGTCCAGCCGCGCAAACCACAGCGCCTCGGCGCCGGCCCACGGTCGACGCCAGGCGACGCCGAGGTCGACCAGCGTCGCACTGGCGGTCGGCACGTCGGTGGCCGGCACGCGCGTCTGCCAGGCGAGGTGACGCACCGTGGCCGTCGCGCTCCACGGGCCGCGTGAGGTTTCGAGCCCGACACGCGCGCGCATCGGCGGCAGTCGCGCCAGGGGCTCGCCGCTGCTGCGGTTGGTGCCGCGCACCAGGTCGATCGCGCCGAGCAGATCGAGCGCCCACGGGCTTTCGAGCAGCCGCATCTTGCCTTCGACTTCGAGCCCAGCCAGGCGCGCGCGCACGCCGCCGAACGCAAACTCGGGCAACGATTCGACCGTGTTGCCGGTGGCATCGAGTGCGATGTAGCGCGAGAAGTGCGTCATGAACAGTTGCGCCTTCACTTGCGAGGTGCCTTCGGTCCACTGCGCACCGAGTTCGGCATGCACGCTGCGCTCGACGTCGAGCGACGGGTCGCCGACTTCGAACGCGCCGGTGGCCACGTGCACGCCGTTGGCGTAGAGCTCGTAGTACGTCGGCGCGCGTTCGGTGTGGCCGACCTGTGCCGTCAACGCGAACTCTCTGGACAACGGCAGCGTGGCGCCCAACGATGCGCTGACCGGCGAGAAGCGGCGCTCGCTCGCACTGCCGAAGCGCGGCTCCTCGGCGCCCGGCGCGTCGCCCGCGGATTCGACCTGCACCCGCTCGGCGCGCACGCCGGCGCTGAGCGAGAACGCCGCGCCCCGCCACTCTTCAAGCACGAACAGCGCGCCGCTTTTCGTGCCGGTGTCGGGCACGAAGGCTTCTTCGCCGAGGGCGGAGAAGTCGAGCTTTTCCCAATGCGTGCCGAGGACACCGCGCAGCGCGCCGCCGGCCAGCGCCAGCGGCGCGTGTTACGCCTGCACGCGCAGCTCCGAGCCGCGGCTCGTGAACGTGGTGCCGACCTCGCCGCTGCCTTCGATCTCCTGGTGCTCGTAGCGTGTGTGGCCGGCGGTGAATTCGATGCGCTCGATCGGGCCACGCAACCTGCGCTCGCCGGAGAATTGCGCGCGGTCGCGCTTCATGTCGATCGTCACGTCGGGTAGGGCGGTGACGCCGTAGTCGTTGCGATAGGTGTCGAGCGACGCGCCGATGTAGCCGTCGGCATCGGCCCATGAGGCGCCGACGGCGCCGGCCTGGCTGTCACCCGCCGAGTTGACGACACGCTCGCGCGGTGGTGCCTCGGGCGGTGTGAAACGCGGCACGCGCAAATCGCGGCTCTTGCGCGCGGCGACGTCGGCATGCCAGTTGAAGCCGCCGGCGCCACCTTCCAACACCGCCGCGCCCGCACGTTCGCGCGCTGCACCGCCGAAGCGCAACTCGGCGCGGCCGCCCAGGCCGGTGAGCGCCGTGCGCGGCACACGGTTGTCGATCGCGTTGACGACGCCGCCGGTGGCGCTGCCGCCATAGAGCAGCGCAGCCGGGCCGCGCACCACTTCGACACGTTCGACCACCAGCGGGTCGATGGCTGCGGCATGGTCGAAGGACAGGCTTGAGGCATCGACCGCTGCGCCGCCGTTGTCCAGCAAGCGGATGCGGTCGCCGTCGAGGCCGCGGATCACCGGCCGGCTCGACTGCGGGCCGAAGCCGCTGGCCGCCACGCCGGGCAGGCCCGACAGCGTGTCGCCGAGCGTGCCGCCGCGCGCTCGCGTGAGTGCATCGCCGCCGAGCACGCTGGCCGGCGCGCCGACCTGGTTGCGCAGAGGGTTGCCGGTGATGACGATGGTGCTGGTCGTGGTCGCTGGGGGATTGTTCTGCTGCGACAGCGCAGACGATGCACCGGTGGCCAAAACGGCCAGCGCCAGAGCGCGCCGGCGAAACGGCGCGCGCAAATGAGATTGCATGACAAAAACCCTCGCAGGGCGTGCGCGTGCGCGCACGCATGACAAAGGCTGCGCTGCCGCATCGCGTGCGGCACAGGCAGCAACGAACTGTCAGGCGAGGACGGTGGCCGGACCGCGGGCGTGGTAGCCGCACGCGCAAGTGGCGTGCACCGGTGCCGCCGGTGCCACGGCAAATGCCGCGGCGGGCGCTGCAAAAACACAGCCGCGCAACGACGGCGTGACGCCATCCGCATGGCTCAACTGGTCGAGCAGTTGGCACTGCCACGAGCCTTCTTCATGCTGTGCGTCGAAGGCGTCGTGGTCGTGATCATGGTCATGGTCAACGACGACGGCCGCAACGGCATGCGCCAGCGGGTGCGCCACCGAATGCGCCAAGCCGATGGCTTGCGCGCACAACAACGCCAACGCCGCAAACAATGCGGCGCCGCGCCGATGAGCGCTGCGCAGAGACAACATCAAGGCGCCGGCGTTGCGTCGGTGACTCGGTAGAACAGCCCGTACTGGTCGTTCTCCAGCGCGGCGAACTTGCCTTCGATCACCACCGGCTCAATCGAGTACTTCACCGGGATCTTGCTGCGCACTTCGATCAAGCCCTGCGGCCCAGCGGGAACGCAGAAGCCGCAGGTCGTCGGCACGGCCGAGAGCAGGAAATGCTTCTGCCGGTCACCGGGTTCGAGCGGCATCATGAAGCCCTGCACGCGCACCGTCTTGTCGTTCATCGCTTTGACCGGGCCGGGGAAGACCGGCGCGACGCGGTTCTTCTCCATCTTCGTCTCCACCGACGACAAGAGCTTCCACGACACCACGCCGTCGCGTTCTTCAAGCGGCTTGACCGCGCTGCGCGGATCGTGAAAGCCCGCGCCCTGCCCCGCCGGCGCTGTGGCACCGGGCGGCGTGCGCTGTTCGATCGGCGGTGCGAGTTGCGCCGAGGCCAACGCAGCAAAGCCGCCGCTGACGATCAACGCGACGATGGCTCTGATCAAGACCAACTTCATGACGCTCTTCCTTCAATGCTCGTGGCGCATGCCGCAGTATTTGCCGATCGCCAAGCCTTTGCAGGCCGCCTGCAACTCCTTGTGGCAGACCTCTTCGGTCTTGCCGGATTCCAGGCACTTGGCCGCGCCCTCGTGCGCCGCGGCGATGGCGCGGTGGCGCGCCACGTCCTTTTTCGCATCATCGCTCATTGCCGCAGGTTTGGTCTGTGCCGCTGCAGCCACGGCGACGACAACGGCCGCGAGAGCGACCACAAAACGTTTCATCGAATCACTCCAAAAATGACAAGAAGATGACTTTCAGCGCGGCGCCTGCATCAAGCGTGACACATCCAATCGTAGCGCTCGCCACGCCGGCCATGCGGCAGCCATCAGCGCCAGCCACAGCGTGCCGGCCACGATCCACGCCAACGGCGCAGACCACCACCAGCCCACGACATGGAGCGAGCGTTGCCGCGACAACTCCCAACCGAGCAACGCCGTCGCGCCTTGCGCCAGCAGCAAGCCGAGCGCGGCGCCGATCAGCGCAAGCAACAAGGCCTCGGCGAAGACGAGCGCCGCCACGCGTCGCGGCGGCGCGCCGAGCATGCGCAGCATGGCCAGATCGTTCTCGCGCTCGCGCACCGCGTGCACCAGGCCGACGAAGACGCTCGACCCGGCGGCAAGCAGCAACACAATGCCGAAGCCGCGCAGCACGTCGGTGCCGGCGCCGACCATGCGCAGCAGGCGCGCCGACTCCAACGCCGGCGCCGCCGCCTGCAGCCCGTCCTGCGCGTTCACCCAGCGCGGCACCGACACGGCGGCCAGCGGCGAGCGGTAGCCCACCAGCAGAAGCGTCACCTCGCGCTCGGCCTCGAGCAGCTTCCTGTCTTCGTCATCGATCGCCAGCGCGGTTTCGTGCACCGCCCACACCGATTGCAGATCGGTCAACACCAGCCGGTCGAGCACGCAGCCGCAGCGCGCCAGGCGGCCGGTCACTCGGTACGGCGTGTCGCCATGCGCTTCACCGGCAGCGCCCAGGCCATGGGTGCCGACGAACGTGTCGCCGACCGTCAGCCCGGTGTCGCGAATCACATCGGCACCGAGCACGGCTTCGAGTTTTTCAGTCCAGAACACACCCTCGGCCAACTGCACGCCATACAGCGCCGGGTACTGCAGCGTCGTGCCGACGATGCGAAAGCCTTCCAAGCTGTCGCCGAGCGACAGCGGCACCACGCGCGCGACGAGCGGGTGTTCGAGCAGCGTCTTGACGGCGCTGCGCGGGATGTTGCCGCTGGGCACGTCGATGTGGAACACACCGGCGAGGATCAACTGCAGCGGGCTGCCCTTGGCGCCGACGACGAGGTCGATGCCCGCCAGATCACGCTGCACCGAACTTTCCACTTGCTCGCCGACGATGACGACGAAGCCCATCGCCGCCACGCCGAGCGCGAGCAACGCCAGGTTCAGCGCCGCGACGAGCGGGCGCGCCCAGAGGTAGCGCCAAGCGAGGGCGACGAGCTTCATCGCTGCGCGTCCAACGCCAGGATGCACGCCTGCGACATCTGCGCCGCCACACGTGCATCGTGCGTGGCGATGACGAGCGTGGCGTTGGCTTCACGCGTCGCATCGGCGAGCAGCGCCATCACCGCAACGCTCATCGCATCGTCGAGATTCGCCGTGGGCTCGTCGGCCAACAGCACGCGTGGCTGACGCATCAGCGCGCGTGCCAGCGCCACGCGCTGCGCTTGGCCGACGGAGAGTTCATGTGGCCGGCGCGCACCGAGCGCATTCAGCCCCAGGCGATCGAGCAACGCACGCACACGCGCGTGCTCCACCGCCGCGCCGCAGGCGATGAACGGCAGCGCCAGGTTCTCGGCCACCGTCAGGCTCTCGCTCAGGTGAAGGCGCTGCGGCACGAAGCCGAGCGCCTGCCCACGCCACGCATCGCGCCGGCTGCGCGGCAGCGCCCCGACATCGGTGCCCGCCACGACCACGCGCCCCGTGCTCGGCGTCAACAGTCCCGCGATCAGCGCCAACAGCGTCGACTTGCCCGAACCCGAGGGCCCTCGCACCAGCACCTGCGCACCTTGCGCGGCCTCGAAGTCCGCAAAGCGAAGCGCCGGCGACGACGCACCGGCGCTCCAGGCGAACTGCAGGCTTTGCAACGCAAGCATCGTGCCGCGTCAGCCCTTCTTCAGGCGCGAGGCAAACGTCTTCTTGAACTTCGCCACCTTCGGCGCGACGACGAACGCGCAGTACCCCGCGTCCGGGTTGCGCGCGAAGTAGTGCTGGTGGTACGCCTCGGCCTTGCTGTAGTTGGCCAGCGGCTTGATTTCCGTCACCACCCTGCCCTTGTGCGCCGCGTTGGCGATGGCCCAGACTTCGCGCGCCACGCGCTCCTGCTCAGGCGTCTCGAAATAGATGCCCGAGCGATATTGCGTGCCGGCGTCGTTGCCCTGGCGGTTGAGCGTCGTCGGGTCGTGGACGTGAAAGAAGATTTCCAGCACGTCGGCCAGCGAAATGCTATCGGCATCGAAGCTGACCTTGACCACTTCGTTGTGGCCGGTGTCGCCGCCGCAGACCTGCTCGTAGCTTGGGTTCATGACGTGACCGTTGCTGTAGCCGGACTCGACCGCGGTGACGCCTTCGACGTTCTCGTACACCGCTTCCGTGCACCAGAAGCAGCCGCCGCCGAGGGTGATGGATTGGATGTTGGACATGGTGCCTCTTTCTCCTGTGAAAGCCGTCAGTCGCGCAATGCGGCTCTTCTTTACACTGGGCAGACTCGACTATAGAGAGACACCCGCCATGGCTGCCAAGTTCAACTGGGAAGACCCTTTTCACCTCGACGCCCAACTCAGCGACGACGAACGCGCCGTGCGCGACGCCGCCAACGCTTACTGCCAGGAGAAGCTGCAGACACGCGTGCTGATGGCGGCGCGGCACGAGAAGTTCGACCGCGAGATCATGAACGAGATGGGCGCGCTCGGCCTGCTCGGCACGACGATCGAAGGCTACGGCTGCGCCGGTTTGAACAGCGTCTGCTACGGCCTCGTCGCACGCGAGGTCGAGCGCGTGGACAGCGGCTACCGCAGCGCGATGAGCGTGCAGAGCAGTCTCGTCATGCACCCGATCCACGCTTACGGCAACGAAGCGCAGCGGCAGAAGTTTTTGCCCAAGCTCGCCACCGGCGAGTGGATCGGCTGCTTCGGCCTCACCGAACCGAATCACGGCAGCGACCCGGCGAGCATGGCCACGCGCGCGAAACCCGTCGATGGCGGCTACATGCTCAAGGGCAGCAAGATGTGGATCACCAACAGCCCGATCGCCGACGTCTTCGTCGTCTGGGCGAAGAAGGTCGATGCCGACGGCAAGGTCGGCGGCCAGGAAGCCATCCACGGCTTCGTGCTCGAGCGCGGCATGAAGGGCCTCACCGCGCCGAAGATCGAAGGCAAGATGAGCCTGCGCGCTTCCATCACCGGCGAGATCGTGATGGACGACGTGTTCGTGCCCGAGGCCAACCTGCTGCCCAACGTCAACGGCTTGAAAGGCCCCTTCGGCTGCTTGAACAAGGCGCGCTACGGCATCGCCTGGGGCGCGCTCGGCGCCGCCGAGTTCTGCTGGCACGCCGCACGCCAGTACACGATGGACCGCCAGCAGTTCGGCCGCCCGCTGGCGCAGAACCAGTTGATCCAGAAGAAGCTGGCCGACATGCAGACCGAAATCACGCTCGGCCTGCAAGGGTGCCTGCGGGTGGGCCGCCTGATGGACGAAGGCCAGGCCGCGCCCGAAATGATCTCACTGATCAAGCGCAACAGCTGCGGCAAGAGCCTGGACATCGCTCGCACCGCCCGCGACATGCACGGCGGCAACGGCATCCACGACGAGTACCACGTCATCCGGCACATGATCAACCTGGAGACGGTGAACACGTACGAGGGGACGCATGACGTGCATGCGTTGATTCTGGGACGGGCGCAAACGGGGTTGCAGGCGTTTTTCTGAGACTGAGGCAAACGGTCACGTTCGCGACTTGCCCAAGATTTGACCGAGTTGCAGCACTTGGCCGTCGAAGCTGCGATTGAGGGCCAACCAGCGCAGCTTGCGACTCGGAGCGTCTGACGCGCGGCACCCACTATTGCTCGACCACCTCCCAACCCGCCGCAGTTGCATGCGCGCGCAACCGATGGTCGGGCCGGACAGCCACCGCGTGCGTCACAGCTTCGAGCAGCGGCAGGTCGTTGATCGAGTCAGAGTAGAAGAACGATTCGTCGAAGTCTGCGATGGTGTCGGGCACTCCATGCAACTCGGCGAGCCACGCCTGCACGCGCGTCAGCTTGTGTTCCCGAAAGCACGGCAGGCCAGCGATCTCGCCGGTGGGCCGGCCATCGATCATCACACCCTCCGTCGCGACGAGATGTTCAATGCCAAACGCTCGCGCGAACGGCTCGGCGACGAGGCGCTCCGTCGCGGTGACGACGGCGCACAGGTCGCCGCGGTCGAGATGGTAGGCGACCCTTGCGCGCATCGCATCGTCGGGCAGTCGCTCTGCGACTTCAAGCGCAAAAAGTTGGCGCCACTGCGCCAACTGCTCCAGCTCGAATGCCGCCAACGGCAACAGGTTCGCACGCACCATCGCGTGAATGTCCAGCGTGCCGGCAACGTACTGCTGGCAGAAGCCGAGGTAGCGCGCTTCGGCCTCGCCACTCAACGCCCCTTCGCGGACGAGGAAGCGCGTCCACGAC
>JANNJX010000416.1:0-8909 GCA_031396005.1 Burkholderiales bacterium | reverse complement strand
CGCCCTCGAAGCTGGCGTTGCCGGCGTCGTCGACGCCCTTGGTGGTGGTCACGCCGGCCGCCGTGCCGCCGTGCCGCCCGTGGTGCAGGCCCCGCCGGCCATTGAGCCGCCGGCGGCGAGTGCGCCATCGGCTGCGGCGATCGCGGCGGCCACCGCAGCCGCGGTGACGCGCGCGCCGCCGGCCCGCCCCGCACCGCCGGCAGAGGAAGGCAAGGCCGAGGCCGCGCCGCCCCCTGCCGCGGTGGCTGCCGCCGTGCCTGCACCGACACCGACGCCGACACCGACGCCGACACCGACGCCGACGCCGACGCCGACACCGACACCGACGCCGACGCCGACGCCGACACCGACACCGACACCGACACCGACACCGACACCGACACCGACACCGACACCGACACCGACACCGACACCGACACCGACACCGGTCGCGCCCGCGGCACCTGCGGCCACTGTTGCCAAGGCCGCACCGCCGATCGTCGCCGCGCCGAAGGCGACGACCAAGGCACCTGTCAAAGTCGCGCCGAAGCCCGCAGCGCCCAAGCCGGTGGCCAAGCGCACCGACAAGGCCGTCGCCCCGGCGAGCAAGACGGTGCAGCGCCCCCCGCCGGCCGAAAGCCTGTGCGGCAACCGCACCCAGTTCGCTTACCTGTACTGCATGCAGGAGCAATGCACGCGCGCGGCGCAGCGCAACAACCCGCAGTGCGCAGCGCTTCGCCGCTCCGGTGAACTCCGTTAGTCGGCCATGAGCGGGGCGGCGCGGGTGAGCATCCAGCACGAGGACTTCGACGTCGCGCGCGAAATCGCAGCGCTGCGCGAAGGCGATGCGCGTGTCGGCGCCGTGGCCAGCTTCATCGGCACGGTGCGCGAGCGCAGCAGCGGCGCCGGTGCGATCGACACGACGCGCATGGAGCTTGAGCATTACCCGGGCATGACCGAGGCTTCGATCGAGGCCATGATCGACCAGGCGATGCGGCGCTTCGCGATCCTCGGCGCGCGTGTCGTGCACCGCGTCGGGCCGCTCGAGCCCGCTGCGCAGATCGTGCTCGTCGTCGTCACCGCGTCGCACCGCGGCGAGGCCTTCGCAGCCTGTGAGTTCCTGATGGACTACCTGAAGACGCAGGCGCCTTTCTGGAAAAAGGAACACCGGCCCGACGGCAGCGCCGAGTGGGTCGATGCGCGCGTGGCCGACGACGCGGCGGCGAAGCGCTGGGGTCTGCCCAGCAGCAACGCCGTGAAATGACCCACCCCCGAAGCGCCTTCGGCGCCTCCCCCGCAAGGGGGCCACGCCGGTGGACCGGCAAAGCCGGATCCACGGCGTGCGCTCGAACTTAACCGTTTTGTTGGCTGTCTTCGTCGGCGCCGGCCTCGGCGCTTGCATGCGATTTCGGCGAATGGCTCAACCGCTGGCTGCCGCAACTGCCGCTCGGCACGCTCGCGGCCAACCTGATCGGCGGCTATCTCGTCGGCGTGGCGATTGCGGTGCTGGCCTGGCGCAGCGAGCTGTCGCCGCTGTGGCGCCTGTTCTGCATCACCGGCGTGCTCGGCGGCCTGACGACGTTCTCGACCTTTTCGGCCGAGGTGGTGCTGTCGCTGGAGCGCGGCCAGCCCGGTTGGGCGCTGGCCACCGCGGCGGCGCATCTGGCGGGGTCGCTGCTGCTGACGGCGCTGGGCTTGTGGACGGTGCGCGCCGCGATCAGTTGAGCAGGCGGGCGCCCGGCTCGGTGGCGGGCGCGGCGGCCTCCAACCCGAACCCCCAGTCGGCCCGGCGCAGCGCGGCTGCCATCAGCTCGCGCACCGCGGTGCCGAGCGCGGCGTCGAGCACGAGTTGCACGTTGCGCTTGTGCGCGTCGCTGATCGAGAGTTGCAGCTTGCCGCCGCTTTGCGGCGTCAGCTGCACCGTGTGAGCGAGCATCGGCTCGGGCCCCAGCGGTTGCTGCGCCGCGTCGCCGTGGAAGGGTTGCGAGAAGTCGGCCTGGGCCAGCGTCTGTTCACGTGCCGATTCGGCGAGCATCGCCGCAGCCTCGGGCGTCGGCGTGGCCTGCGGTGCCGCCAAGGCCACTGCCTGCACCGCGCCGGCGCGCTGCACCATCGAAGACAGGTGCGGCCACAGGCGCAGGCACAAACGCCGCGTCATCCAGACTGCGAACATCTTGTCGTCGGACGAGCGCACGCGCAGCAGCAGGCGATCCGCTTCGGCGTCGTAGTGCAATGAAACCTGGCGGATGTGCATGCGCTAAATTCTAGGCAGGCCGCGTCGAATGCCCGCCCGTATAGTTCGCGCGTGAGCACAACCCCTGCTGACGCCGACGCCCTCATCGACAGCCGCAGCTTGCGTGCCGCGCTGGGCGCTTTTGCCACCGGTGTCACCGTGGTCACCTGCCGCGGTGCCGGCGGCGTGGCCTGCGGCCTGACCGTCAACTCGTTCAATGCGCTGTCGCTCGATCCGCCGCTCGTGTTGTGGTCGCTGCGCCTGGCCAGCCCGAGTCTGGCGGTGTTCGACGCGGCAACGCACTTCGCCATCAACGTGCTCGGTGAAGGGCAGGTCGATGTCTCGCGCCGCTTTGCCTCGGCCGTAGGTCAGAAGTTCGACGAAGGCCAGTGGCACGAGGGCCTGCACCGCGTACCGGTGCTGGGCGGCAGCGCTGCGGTGTTCGAGTGCGAGCGGCTGTCGCTGCAGACGGCCGGCGATCACCGCCTGTACATCGGCCGTGTGTTGAAGATGCAGCACCAGGCCGTGCCGCCGCTGGTTTATCACGGCGGGCATTACCACTTGTTGGGTGAAGTGTTGTGATGCACGACTGTGGGGCGCTGACATGATTGAAGCGCGCTGGCTCGCCGCGTTCACCGACGTGCTCGGCCGTTGCGGCGTCAAGTCGGGCGATGCGTGCGCGGTGTTGGCCGAGACGCAGTCGCGGTCGGTGCTGGTGCAGCTCGCGTCCCTGGCCTTGCAGCAACTCGGCGCGCGTTCGTTCGTCGTCACCGTGCCGTCGCCTGCGGCGGGCGCGATCCCGGTGCGCTCGACGGGCGCAACGACCGCGCTCACCGGCCGCGACGCCGTCGTGCAGTCGCTGGCCCGCTGCGCGCTCGTCGTCGATTGCACCGTCGAAGGCCTGCAGCACGCCGCCGAGTTGCCGGCGATCCTGGCCGGCGGGGCGCGCGTGCTCGTCGTCAGCAACGAACATCCGGAGATCCTCGAGCGCTGCCTGCCGCGCGCCGAGGACGAAGCTGTGGTGCGCGACGCGATGCGGCGCTTGAAGGCCGCCCGGCGCATGACGGTGTTCTCGCGCGCCGGCACCGATTTGCAAATCGAACTGACCGGCGCCCGCATCGGCGGTGTCTGGGGCTACACGAGCAAGCCGGGCACGCTGACGCATTGGCCCGGCGGCCTGGCGCTCGCCTTCCCGGCGGCCGGCTGCGTCAACGGCACGCTGGTGCTCGACCGCGGCGACGTCAACCTGACCTTCAAGCGCTACCTCGCCGATGCCGTGCGCCTGCCCATTGCCGACGATCACGTGACCGACGTCGTCGGCGATTCGCCCGATGCCGAATTGATGCGTGGCCACTTCGCTGCCTGGGGCGACCGCGCCGCCTACGCCGTCTCGCATGTCGGCTGGGGCCTGAATCCGCGCGCGCGCTGGGATGCGATGGCGTTCTACGACAAGAGCGATTTCAACGGCACCGAGCTGCGTGCCTTTGCCGGCAACTTTCTCTACTCCACCGGCGCCAACGAGGTGGCCGGCCGTCACACCGCGGCGCACTTCGATCTGCCGCTGCGTGGCTGCACCGTGGCGCTCGACGGACATGTGGTCGTCGACGAGGGGCGCCTGACATGAGCCGCGGTGCGCCGGGCCGACCCGAACAAGCGGCTCTCCCCTCGGGGAACCGGGTGCAGTACTCCGCGGACGAGGGGCCGACATGACGCTGCCGACGCTCGTTGTCGACGCGCCGCTGGCCTACCAGCATTGGGGCAGCATCGAAGACAGCGAGCGTCTGGTCGTGCTGCTGCACGGCGTCGGCGGCAGCCGCGAGTCTTGGAGCGACGCGCTGTCGGGCACCGGCCGTGCGCTCGCCGAGGCGGGCTTTTGCGCCATCGCGATCGACCTGCCCGGCTATGGCCACTCACCGTTGCCGGAATGCCTGGACATGCAGCGCATGTCGTCGCTCGTGCTGGAGACGCTGTGGTCGTTGCGCCGCCACTGCGCCGCACGCGTGGCGCTGGTGGGCCACAGCATGGGCGGCATGGTGGCCCTGGACCTCGCGGCCGGGGCGCCGCAGGAGATCGATGCGATGGTGCTGCTGGCCACCTCACCGGCCTTCGGCCGCGCCGACGGCGCCTGGCAGCAGGAGTATCTGGCGCAGCGCCTGTCGCCGCTCGACGCCGGGCGCGGCATGTCCCGGCTGGCGCCCGGTCTGGTCAAGGGCATGGCCTCGGCCAACGCAGCGCACGACGTGGTCGCGCGCGCAGCGCTGCTGATGAGCGCGGTGCCAGAAGCCACCTATCGCAGCGCCTTGCATGCCATCCTCGGCTTCGACCGTCGCGCCGCGCTGCCCGAGATCCGCATGCCGGTGTTGTGCCTGGCCGGCGAAGACGACCGCAACGCGCCCCCCTCGGTGATGGCGCACATGGCGCAGCGCATCGAGGGCGCGAAGTACCGTTGCCTGCCGGGGGTGGGCCATCTGGCGCACATGGAGGCGCCCAGGCTGATCAATCCGATGCTCGTCTCGTTCCTGCTTTCTCATCTGTGAGGCTGCTCATGGCCGACTTGCCCTCGATCGCCGGCGATGTGTCGGCACTGACAAAGCAACAACGCGAGCTGCTGGCGCTCGCATCGACGCTCGGCCGCGAGAAGTTCGCCGGCCGCGCGGCGCGCTGGGACCGCGAGGCGAGTTTTCCGTTCGACAACTACGCCGATCTGCGCCAGGCCGGCCTGCTCGGCATCTGCGTGCCGACGGCGCAGGGCGGCCTGGGCGCCGATTTCGCAACCTACGTCATGGTGGCGGCGGAACTCGGGCGCCACTGCGGCTCGACCGCGCTGTCGTTCAACATGCATGTCTGCTCGACGCTGTGGGCCGGCGCGATTGCCGATGCGCTCGACATGACGGCCGCACAGCGCGCGGACCACGAGCGCATCCGCGCCGTGCACTTCGCGCGCATCGTCGGTGAAGGCCGCATCTACTCGCAGCCGTTCTCCGAAGGTGGCGCCGCTGCGGCCGGCAAGGCGCCCTGGGGCACGCGGGCGATCAAGGTCGATGGCGGCTACCGCGTGGTCGGCAAGAAAATCTTCGCTTCCTTGTCGGGCGCCGCAGACTACTACGGCGTACTCTGCACTTTGGAGCGTGAAGACGGCGAGGCGGGCACGATGCGCGATTCGCTCTACCTGGCCGTGCCGGCGCAGGCCGACGGCGTGGCGGTCAGCGGCGAGTGGGACCCGCTGGGCATGCGTGGCACCGTCAGCCGCACGCTGACCTTCGACAACGTGCAGGTCGGCGACGACGCGCGGCTGATGCCCGAGGGCCTGTACTTTCAGGCCGCGGCGCGCTTTCCGCACATGTTCGCCACGCTGTCGCCCACCTACATGGGCATTGCGCAGGCGGCCTCCGACTTCACCGTCGCCTACCTGCGCGGCGAGGTGCCCGGCACGCCGCCGGTGAAGCGCCGCATGTACACCACCAAGCAGATCGCGGTGGCGCAGATGCGCGTGACGCTGGAGCAGACGCGTGCGCTGTTCCTGCAGACCGCGCGCGAAGCGCGCGTCGATCCGGACAAGGACGCGCGCCTGCGCCTGTACGCCGCGCACTACACGATCATGGAGAACGCCAACGAGATCTGCCAGTTGGCGGTGCGCACCTGCGGCGGCCAGTCGATGCTGAAGTCGCTGCCGCTGGAGCGTCTGTACCGCGATTCGCGCTGCGGCTCGCTGATGTTGCCGTGGACGGCGGAGCTGTGCCTGGACCGGCTGGGGCGCGAGTGCCTGTACGAGTCGGGCGAGCGCGACGAAGTGATTGAATGAAATGAGCGCCTTGTTGGAGCGGTTGCCGCATGGCAGCGCTCCTGCGCTGGAGGTCGGAGCGCGTGTCTGGAGTTGTGACGCACTGCATCGCGAGATCGATGGCTGGCGCGAGCAACTGGGAGCACGCGGCATCAGCCGCGGCTTGGCGTTCGGCTGGCTCGGCCTGAACAGCGTGTCGATGCTGGCCGCTTTGTTCGCTTGCGCCAGGCTGCATGCGCGCTTCGTGCCGCTGAACTGGCGGCTGGCGACGCACGAGCTGCGCACCCTTGCCACGTATGCGGGCCTGGCGGGCTGGCATGCGGACGCTGCGTTCGACGCGCTCGAAGGCCAGTCACCCGCGCTGGCGCCGCCGAATCTCGGCCACGACGATCTGCTGCTGGTCTACACGAGTGGCACCAGCGGTGCACCGAAAGGCGCGCTGCACACGCAGGCGGCGATCGCGGCAAACATCGACGCTGCGATCGATGCTCAAGGTTTCGATGCAACGACGCGCACGCTGGCCGTGCTGCCGCTGTTCCATGTCGGCGGCCTGTGCATCCAGGTGCTGCCGACGCTGGCCGCCGGCGGCGTCGTTCGCTTGCAGCCGCGCTTCGATGCCGATGCATGGTTCGACGACGTGGCCATGTGGCGGCCGACGACGAGCCTGCTCGTGCCGGCGGCGATGCGCGCGCTGATCGAGCACGCGCGTTGGGCCGAGACCGATCTGTCTTCGCTACGCTTCATCAACAGCGGCTCGCAGATCGTGCCGCGCACGCTGATCGACGCCTTCCATGCGCGCGGCGTGCCGGTGGCGCAGGTCTATGGCGCGACCGAAACCGGGCCGGTGACGCTGGTGCTGCGGCCCGGCGAGGCGGCAGCGCATGTCGGCTCGGTCGGCAAGCCGGCTTTGAACGTGCAGGTGCGTCTGGTGAACGGCGAAGTGCAGGTCAGGGCGCCCAACCTGGCGCGCGGCTACCACCGCCGGCCGAACGACGAGGCGTTTGCCGACGGCTGGTTTCGCACCGGCGACCTGGCGCGTGTCGATGCCGACGGTTTCTACGAGATCGTCGGACGTGCCAAGGAACTGATCATCTCCGGCGGCGAAAACATCCACCCGGCAGAGATCGAGAACATCGCGTTGGCCGACGCGGCGGTGGCCGAGGCCTCGGTGGTCGGCCTGCCGGATGCGCGCTGGGGCGAAGTCGCGGTGCTGGCCGTCGTGCCGCGCGCGGGCTGCGAGATCGACGTTGGCCGCTTGCAGACGGCATTCGCCGCCACGCTCGCGCGCTTCAAGCATCCGCACCGCATCGTCGTCCTGCCCGTGCTGCCCAAGACGGCATTGGGCAAAGTGCGCAAGGCCGACTTGGCACTTGATCTGCAGCAAGTTGGCGAGCCTTGAATTGAGCGAGATCCCCCTCACGTCAGTAGGAGTTGAATCCAGCGGGAAGCCACCATGCGCATCGACAAACTGACCACCGCATTCCAGCAGGCGCTGGCCGAGGCGCAGAGCCTGACCGTGGCGCGCGACAACCCGTACATCGAGCCGGCGCACTTGCTGGCGGCGATGCTCGTCCAGCCCGACGGCCCGAAGGCCTTGATCGACCGCGCGGGGGCCAACGCCACTGCACTGAAGACCGCGCTCGACACCGCCGTGGCCGGCCTGCCGCAAGTGCAGGGCCAAGGCCAGGTGGTCCAGCCGGGGCGTGACCTCGTCGCGCTGTTGCAGGCTGCGGAAAAGGAAGCCGGCAAGCGCGGCGATCAGTTCATCGCCAGCGAGATGTTCCTGCTGGCGCTGGCCGATGCGAAGACCGATCTCGGCGCCATCGTGCGCGGCCATGGCCTGACGAGAAAAGCGCTCGAAAGTGCGATCACGGCGGTGCGCGGCGGTGCCAGCGTCGACTCCGCCGAGTCCGAAGGCCAGCGCGAGGCGCTGAAGAAATACACGCTCGACCTGACCGAGCGTGCCCGCGCCGGCAAGCTGGATCCGGTGATCGGTCGCGACGACGAAATCCGCCGCGCCATCCAGGTGCTGCAGCGGCGCACGAAGAACAACCCGGTGCTGATCGGCGAGCCCGGCGTCGGCAAGACGGCGATCGTCGAAGGCCTGGCGCAGCGCATCGTCGAAGGCGAAGTGCCGGAGACGCTGAAGGACAAGCGCGTGCTCTCGCTCGACATGGCGGGGTTGCTTGCCGGCGCGAAGTTCCGCGGCGAGTTCGAAGAGCGTCTGAAGGCGGTGCTGAAGGAAGTCGCCGCCGACGAAGGCCGCATCATCTTGTTCATCGACGAGCTGCACACGATGGTCGGCGCCGGCAAGGCCGAAGGTGCGATCGATGCCGGCAACATGTTGAAGCCCGCACTCGCGCGCGGCGAGCTGCACTGCATCGGCGCGACGACGTTGAACGAGTACCGCAAGTACGTCGAGAAGGACGCGGCGCTGGAGCGGCGCTTTCAGAAGGTGCTGGTCGGTGAGCCGACGGTCGAAGCGACGATCGCCATCCTGCGCGGCCTGCAGGAAAAATACGAGGTGCATCATGGCGTCGAGATCACCGACCCGGCGATCGTCGCCGCGGCCGAACTCAGCCACCGCTACATCACCGACCGCTTCCTGCCGGACAAGGCGATCGACCTGATCGACGAGGCGGCGGCCAAGATCAAGATCGAGATCGACTCGAAGCCCGAGGCGATGGACAAGCTCGACCGCCGCCTGATCCAGCTGAAGATCGAGCGCGAGGCGGTGCGCAAGGAGAAGGACGAATCGTCGATCAAGCGCATGGAGTTGATCGAAGAAGAGATCGCCAAGCTCGAACGTGAGGCTGCCGACCTCGAAGAAATCTGGAAGAGCGAGAAGGCGACGGCGCAAGGCAGTGCGAACGTCAAGGAAGAGATCGACCGCATCCGCCACCAGATCGACGAATC
>JANNJX010000374.1:0-3660 GCA_031396005.1 Burkholderiales bacterium | reverse complement strand
CGGCGATGCCGACGGCGGCGCCAACGGCTTGCAGAACTTTCCTCTGCTCGCGAGCGCCAATGCCAGCGGCGGCAGCACCACGATCACCGGCACGCTCGACAGCACGGCCGGCCAGACTTTTCGCATCGAGTTCTTCAGCTCGCCCACGGGCGACGCCAGCGGCTACGGCGAGGGCCGGGTTTATCTGGGCTTTGTCAACGTCACCACCGACGCCGGCGGCAACGTCGCTTTCAACAGCGTGCTCGGCGTCGGCGTCACGGCGGGCCACATGATCAGCGCCACGGCGACGCTCGATCAGGGCGGCTCGTACGGCAGCACGAGCGAGTTCTCGGCCAACGTGGTCTGCCAGACCCCGCCGGTCGCCAGCGTGCCGGGCGCGCAGTCGGTCAACGAAGACAGCGCGCTGGTCATCGGCGGCGTGTCGGTGGCCGACCCGGACGGCAACCTGCAGACCGTGCGGCTGACGGTGACCAACGGCGCGCTGGGCGTCACCCTCGCCGGCGGCGCGACCATCAGCGCCGGCGCCAACGCCAGCGCCAGCCTGACGCTCGCTGGCACACAGGCGCAGATCAACGCCGCGCTGGCCGCCATCACCTACCAGGGCGCGAGCAACTTCAACGGCAGCGACACGCTCGCCGTGCTCGCCACCGATGTGCTCGGCGCCACCGACAGCGACACGGTGGCGATCAGCGTCAGCGCCGTCAACGACGCGCCGACGGCGGCCGACCGCGCGCTGCAGTTCGATGGCAACGACGTGGTCGTCGTACCGGCATCACCCGGCTTGCAGATGAGCGCGACGGTGACGATCGAGGTCACGGTGCAGCGCACCGACACGCTGCCCGCCGCCGGCATGCTCATCGTCAACAAGGAGGGTGAGTACGAAATCGGCATCTCGCCGAGCGGCAGCTTGCGCTATGCGTTCGCCAACACGACACCGGGCTGGAATTGGGTCGATAGCGGCCACACGCTGCCCGCCGACCAATGGGCCCACGTCGCACTCAGCTACGACAACGGCAACGTCGCGCTCTATGTCGATGGCGTGTTGGTTCACCAGGCCATTGCCAGCGGCACCATCGGCGACGCGCATCCGGCCTTCAACGACCTGATCTTCGGTGGTCGCGGCAACACCAGCGGCCAGCGCCTGGTCGGCCTGATCGACGAGGTGCGTGTCTGGAACACGGTGCGCAGCGGCGCCGACATTCAGGCCAACCACGCCGGCAGCCTGAGCGGCGGCGAAGCCGGCCTGGTGGGTTACTGGCGCTTCGACGAAACCGCCGGCGGCGTGGCCCTCGACAGCACGGCGCAGGGCAACCACGGCGTGCTGGGCAACGGCACCGCTGCCGAAGCGCCGGCGCGTGCGATCGGCTACACGCTGGCCGAAGACGGTGTGCTCAACGTCGGTGCGCCCGGCGTGCTGTTCTCGGCGAGCGACCCCGACGGCGATGCGTTGACGGCCACGCTCGTCAGCGCGCCCGCCAACGCGGCGTCGTTCACGCTCAACGCCGACGGCTCGTTCAGCTACGTGCCGCTGGCCGACTTCGACGGCATCGACAGCTTCACTTTTCGCGCCAGCGATGGCAGCCTGGCATCGGCTCCGGCCACGATCTATCTGCGCGTGACCGCGGTGGCCGACGCGCCGGTCATCACCAGCAGCGGCGGCGGCGCCAGCGCATCGATCACGGTCGCCGAGAACACGGCGAGCGTCGCCAGCGTCAGCGCCACCGATGTCGATTTGCCGGCGCAGACGCTGACGTACTCGATCGCCGGCGGCGCCGATGCGGCGCGCTTCACGATCGATGCGGCCAGCGGCGCACTCAGCTTTATCGTCGCGCCGGACCACGACATGCCCGCCGACGCCGGTGGCGACAACCTCTACGACGTGACGGTGCAGGTCTCCGATGGCGTGCTGACCGACACGCAGGCGCTCGCGGTGACGGTCGGTGCTCTCAACGACAACGCCCCGGTGATCACCAGCAATGGCGGCGGCGCGACCGCCAGCATCGGCATGACCGAGAACAGCAGCCTGGTGACAACCGTCACCGCCGGCGACGCCGACGTGCCGGCGCCGGTGCTGGCCTATGGCATCTCCGGCGGCGCCGATGCAGCGCGCTTCACCATCGATGCGGTCAGCGGAGCGCTCGTCTTCGACACCGCGCCCGATTTCGAAGCGCCGGCCGATGCCGATGGCGACAACGTCTATTGGGTGACCGTCAGCGTCACGGACGGCGTGCTGTCGGCGATGCAGACGATCGCAGTCACCGTAGGCAACAGCAACGAAGCGCCGCTCATCACGAGCAACGGCGGTGCTGCCGGGGCCAGCATCGGTGTTGCCGAGAACGTGAGCGCGGCGACGACGGTGACGTCGAGCGACGTCGATGGCGGCGCGCCGGTCTACAGCATCGCCGGCGGCGCTGACGCGGCGCGTTTCGCGATCGATGCGGCCACTGGCGCGCTGCGCTTCATCGTTGCACCGAACTACGAAGCGCCCGCGGACGCCGGCGCCGACAACGTCTATGACGTCGTCGTGCAGGTCGCCGACGGCAACGGCGGCTTCGCCACGCAGGCGATTGCCGTGACGGTGAGCGATGTCAACGAGGCGCCGACGATCACCAGCACGGCGACGGTCGACGCGGCTGAAAACCAGACCGCGGTGACGACGGTCACGAGCACGGATGTCGATGGCGCAACGCCGCTCTACACGATCGTCGGCGGCGCCGACGCCGCCCTGTTCACGATCGACAGCGCGACCGGCGTGCTCACCTTCGACAGCGCACCGAATTTCGAGGCGCCCGCCGACGCCGATGGCGACAACGTCTATCGCTTGACGGTGCAGGTGGCCGACGGCAACGGCGGCACGGGCACGCAGGCGATCTCGGTCGCGGTGCACAACCTCAACGAAGCGCCGGTCATCACGAGCCTCGGCGGCGGGGCGTCGGCGAGCGTCGCCATTGCCGAGAACATGAGCGCGGTCGCCAGGGTCACCTCGGCCGATATCGATGGCGGCGCCGCGTCGTACGGCATCGTCGGCGGCGCGGACGCAGCGCGCTTCACGATCGATGCCGCGGCGGGCACTTTGTCCTTCGTCTCGGCGCCGGACTTCGAAACCCCCGCCGATGAGAACCGCGACAACGTCTATGAGCTGGTCGTCAGCGTCGCCGACGGCAACGGCGGCGTCGCCACGCAGACGATCGCCGTCGCCGTCAGCGGCGTCAACGAAGCGCCGGGCAACATCGCGCCCGCTGCGATCACGCTCGCCGAGAACGCCAGCGCCGGTACGGTGGTGGCGATCGTCACCGCCAGCGATCCGGACGCCGGCGACTTGTTCACTTTCACGTTGGTCAACGACGGCGCGGGCCGCTTCGTCGTCGATCCGGCCAGCGGCCGGCTGCAGGTGGCGCCGGGTGCCGTGTTCGACTTCGGGTCCGCGCCCAGCCACACCCTGGTCCTGCGCGTCACCGACGTGCAGGGACTGCGCACCGAGCAGACGATCGTCGTCACGCTGCGTGATGTGCCCGAGTCGTTGCCGGCGGTCACGCCGAGCGAACCGGCGCCGACACCGTCGCCTGGACCCGTACCCGCGCCGGTGCTTGTTCCTGCACCCGCACTGGCGGCCGACGCGCTGGCGCTCGCGCCGGTGGTTTCGAACACGACCGCCGAAGC
>JANNJX010000372.1:0-1504 GCA_031396005.1 Burkholderiales bacterium | reverse complement strand
GCCGTACTCGATCACCACACCTTCGATCTGCGACAGCGACGCTTCCTGCAGGTAGATGTTGAGCGGGATCATGCGGCGCTCGAGGTAGAGGTGGCGGATCACCAGCGCCTCGCCGTCTTCTTCGAGCAGGCTCGGGCAGTAGTGCTTCAGCTCCGCGATCAGTTCTTCTTCGAAGCGCGCACGCGGGAAGGCGACGTTGCTGTACTCCAGCGTGTCGGCCATGCGCCCGACGCGGTCGTGCTGCTTGACCAGCAGGTACTTGCCCTTGATCTGCTCGCGCGTGGTTTCCTTTTGCGGCGGATAGAAGTCCTTGATGACCTTGAAGACGTAGGGAAACGAAGGCAGATCGAACACCAGCATCACCATGCCCTTGATGCCTGGCGCGACGCGGAAGGTGTCGGTCGAGTGGCGCAGGTGGTAGAGAAAGTCGCGGTAGAAGATGTTCTTGCCCTGCTTCTGCAGCCCGATCGCGCTGTACAGCTCGGAGCGCGGTTTCCTGGGCATCATCGAGCGCAGGAACTGAACATAGGCGCTCGGGATCTCCATCTCGACCATGAAGTAGGCGCGCGCGAAGCTGAAGATCAGCAACAGGTCGTCTTCGCCGAACAGTGCGGCGTCGATCGTCAGCTTGCCGGAACCTGCGGGCCCCGAGACGCCTTCGGCGTCACCCCCCGAGGGGGGCCAAGCCGACTTGGGGCGGCCCGGCGTCGGCTCGCCGTGCACGATCGGCAGCGCGAACGGCGTTTCGTTGAAGCCGTTGATGACCTTGCCGACGACGTAGGCGCCCTTGTTGCGGAAGAACAGCGAGGACAGCACCTGGATCTGGAAATTGGTGCGCAGCCGCCAGTCGCCGAGCTGCTCGAGCACGGCGGCCAGCACCGCGTCGACATCGCGGTCGAGGTCTTCGAACCCGCGCTGGAGCTGGAAACGGGTGACGATGCGCAGCAAGGTGTCGCGCAGGGTCTCGCGCGTCGGGTAGTAGGCGCTGTAGGTCGGCGTGGCGGCGGGTTCGTCGTTCTCGATGTACTCGGTGGAAACGGCGGGGCGCACGAAGATGAAGTCGTTGCGGAAGTAGCTGCGGTGCAGCAGCTTGGTCGTGACCGAGTTGAAGAAGGTCTCGGCCAGCTCGGGCTGGTGGTGGTTGGTCAGCAGGCCGATGTAGTGCAGCTTGATCTGCTGCCACACATCGGCCGGCAATTGCGGCGCGCCGAACTCGTGCGTCAGGCGTTCGCTGGCCTCGATGACGCGCTTGTCGTAGAACTCGATGCGCTCGCGCTGCGCGCGCTGCTGGCCGTGCCAGTCGGCGGCCTCGAAGCGCGCCTTGGCTTCACGCGTCGTTTCGCGGAAGAGCCGGTAGTGGCGGTTGAAGCCTTCGAGCATCGCCTGCGCGATGTCGACCGCGCGCGGGTCGGTGAGCTGGGGGAACACCGGGCCAGCGCTCAGTCGTCGTCGCTGCTGGCGTCCAGGGGCACCAGGCGCGGGTAGCGCTTGAACGCGGCGCCGA
>JANNJX010000370.1:0-9262 GCA_031396005.1 Burkholderiales bacterium | reverse complement strand
AGCGCGCGCGTGCTGCGCGACGCCGTGCTGTCGCTGGCCGACGAGGTGCCGGGCGTGCGCGCGCTCGTCAACAGCGGCCGCCTGTCGGTGCCGACGTGGCTTGTCGACTCACCGCTGAACACGCCCGACAGCGACACGTTCGGCGGCTGGATGATGCCCGGCGCGCCGATGGACGACGCGCCGTTGAGCAACGATGTGCAGCCGCGGTGGCTGTTGGAGGCGGTCAGCGCGTCCCCTGCGCCGGCGTTCGCGCTGCTTCACTTCGGCACTCTCGACGACAACGCACACCGTTCGATCGCTGCGCTCGACTTGACGCTCGTCGCCCTGCCCGACGACGGCCTGGCCGCCCGCCGCTACGACGCGCGAGCCGGCACCTGCTACCTGATCCGCCCCGACCAGCACGTCGCCGCGCGCTGGCGCCGCTTCGACGCGGCCGCCGTGCGCGCCGCGCTCGCACGCGCAACGCACCCCACGTGAGCCCGACGATGCCGCTCAACACACAACCCAACTTCAGCGAACCCGGCGTGCATCACCGCTGGGCCTACACGCCCGGCGATGCGTTCTACGACACGCTGATCGCCGCCCACCACGGCCTCAGCGACGAAC
Source organism: Burkholderiales bacterium (assembly GCA_031396005.1). Lineage (GTDB taxonomy): Bacteria > Pseudomonadota > Gammaproteobacteria > Burkholderiales > Burkholderiaceae_C > CADEEN01. The sequence goes on along the minus strand of JANNJX010000370.1, from coordinate 8,656 downwards.
AGAGCGAGCTGCTCAACGCGCGCCTGGTGCTGCTGCTGGCCAACCATGTCGGCGATCTGGCGATGCTGCGCGAAGCGATCGCGCAGGCTGCGTCGGGCGTGGCGCCTCAACGCGGCGTGTCGGCCGGCGCCTGAAGACCGAGCGGCTTTTGCAGCCGCACGCCGTCCTCGACGCCGAGGTACATGCCGGCGATCGTTTCCGTCTGCTGGTAACCGTGGCGGCGGTAGAACGCGAGCGCGGCAACGTTGCTGCACCGCGCTTCGAGCTGCACGCGCAGGGTGCCAGCGACACCCGCCACCTGCTCCAGCCACAACAGCAACGCCGTGCCCACGCATTGCCGGCGCGCGCCGGGCTCCACCGCCAGCAGGCTCAGGTGCGCCGTCTCATCGGCATAGACCATGATGCCGAAGCCCAGCAGCGCGTCGCCGTGCACCGCCACGCAGACGTTGGTGCGCGCGTCGGCCACGGCACGCTGCACGCGCGGTGGCGTCCAGCGCCACGGCAGGCCATGTTCGATCTCGGTGCGCGACAGCGCCGCGATCGCGCGCACGTCGTCGCGGGTGGCCAGGCGGATGGTCGGCGCCGTCATGACTACTTGTCCGACGACGGCTGCAGCACGAACCCTGCAGCGGCGGCGACGATCGCGGAGACGACAGCGTTGCTGACCATGGCGAAGAGGTGAGTGGGACGCGCTGGACATTGTCCGCGTTCGCGCCGTGACGCACCCCACCTCGCCGAAGTCGAGCCTACAGCTTCAACGTGCCTTCGATCGAGTCGTCGAGCGTGGTGCCGATCGCCGCGCCGATCATCATCTTGATGCCGGCCACCGCGTTGCCATGCTTGTTGTCCCAGTAGTAGCCGCCGCGGGGTTCGACCTTGATGACGGTGATGCGCGGGTCGTCGACGCCGCCGGTGAACCAAGTCTTGAGCAGCGGCTCCCACAGCTTCTTGATGATGGCCTTGTCGGTCAGCACGCGGGCGCGTCCGGTGAGCTGCAGGAAGTGCGAGTGCTCCGAGCCCTGGAAGAACAGGCGCACCGCGGGGTCTTGCGCGATCTCCCGGTTCTTGTGGCTGTCGTTCGCGCTCAGGAACCACAGGTTGCCGTCGTCGTCGCAGTCGCGCACGTTCATCGGCCGCGTGGCGCCGGACGCGCCGGTGGCCACCGCGGTGCAGAAGAAACAGGTCTTGGTCTTGTCGAGCACCTCGCCGATGCGGACAACGGCGGCCTTGCCCTGCAAGGCTTGGTGGTTGTCCTCAGGCTGCTGGCGGTTGATCGAGTCCATCGGTTTGCTCCTGCGTGTGCTGCGTCGGCGCAGAGCTTGGCACCGTCACCGCTCGGCGAGCGCCGGAAGGATGGCGCTGCGCGCGTAGGCGGGCGCCTACGGTGCCCGGCGTCTGGCATTCAGCGCTGCGTGCGTCTCAGCGCCGCGGCCGCGGTGGCAGATCGTGCTCGCGCAACATCACCGGCTCGATCGAGCCGCTGGCCCCGCGGCCGAGCACCGCGGCGTCGATGTCGCTGCGGTGCTTTTCGTACAGGGCCACGGCGTCGCTGCCGTCGGCCTGGGCATCGAAGCGGTAGTGCAGCAACTGCCGGGTCAGGATGGCGCCGATCGGCGCGCCGCCCGGCACCTGCACCCAGAAGCGCAGCGCCTCGGTGTCCTGATGGAAAAACGGCGCCGGCAACGCGGCGGGCGCAGGGGTCTCGGTCACGACGCCGGCCATTTCTTGCGCGGTTGCGGTCTGGACGCCGTCACCGGCGTCGGCGTTGGCGTGCCCGGCGTCTTCGGCGGGACCACCTGCTTGGGCTTCTTCGATTCCTTGTTGCCTTTGCTCATCGCTGTTCTCCTGAAGGGTTGAGTCGGCTGCTGATGCGCCGAGTGTGCATCACCGTTGCACAGATCGGCCTGCCGTGTCGGTGCGCTGCCGAACCTTCAGATCCGGCTCTCGACCCCCGGCGAGCGCAGCCGCTGCTGGATCGCGCGCGCGTGGCCGACCCAACCGTGCGTTTCCCAGCGCCAGCGCATCAGCGCGCTGCGGATCCATTCGTCGGCAGCGTAGGCGATCCAGATGCCGACCAGGCCGTAATGCTGGCCGAGCACGATCGAGCCGAAGCCGAGCACGAGCACGATCGAGGCGATCGCCACCGACGTGGGCAAGATCACGTCGCCGGTGGAGCGCAGCGCGCCGAGAACGACGAGATTGCCGACGCGCCCGGTCTCGAGCGCAAACGAGATCCAGAGCAGCGTCTGCGCGGCCTCGATCACCGCCGGGTCGCGGGTGAAGATGCGCATCAGCCACGGCGCGCCGAGTGCGGCCATCAGCGCCATCGTGCCCGAGGCCAGCATGCCGTTGCGCAGGCCCTTGCGCACCAGCAGGTGCGCGGCGCGGAATTTTCCGGAGCCGATGAGGTGGCCGACCATGATCTCGCACGCCCAGCCGATCGCCAGGCTGATCAGCAGCACGTAGCGCAGCGTCTGCAGCACGTAGGCCTGTGTGGCCAGCGCCGCCACGCCGAGCTTGGCGGCCGACGCTAGCGACATCATGAAGGCGATGCGGTAGGCCAGGTCGAGCGAGGCGCCGGGGATGCCGATGCGCAGCACCGGCAGCAGCGCGCGCGCCGGGCAGCGCCACCAGTGGTCTCGCGTCGGCGCCAGGTTCATGCGCTTGCGCCACAACCCAAGGTGCAGCGCCAGGCCGATGGCGCGGCTCACCGTCAGTGCCAGTGCATTGCCCGTCAGGCCCAGACCCTCCCATGTGCCGACGCCGACCATCAGCGGCAACGCCAGCGCCAGGTGCGTGGCGTGCATCACCAGCATGACGAACAGCGTGTCGCGCGCGTGCAGGTGCGCGCGCAGGATGCTGGCCATGACAAGGTTGTAGGCCTCGAGCCAGGCCGCTGCCGCCAGCAGCGGCAGGTAGGGCGCGCCGATGGCGGCCACCGCGGCCGGCGCGTTGAGCAGGGCCAGCGTCCAGTCGCCGGCCAGCAGCAGCCACAGCGCCGCCACCGCGCCGACCCAGGTGCAGGCGCCGAAGCCGACCAGCGCGGTGCGTCGCGCTGCATCCGCGCGGCGGCCACCCAGGGACTGCGTGATCGTCACGCCGACGCCCAGGGCCAGCACGCGATACAGCACGAACAGCGATTCGAGCACCTGCTGGCTCATGCCGAAAGCGCCGGCCGCGGCGTCGGAGATGCGCGAGGCCATCCACAGCGTGACCATCGCCACGCTGATGCCGATCAGGAACTCGCCCAAGATCGGGCCGGCGATGGGGGTGATGCGCGGGCGCTGCGGCCGCGGCATCAGAACACCGCGTGATCGCCGCGCTCGGCAACCACATCACCACGCACCAGGCCGGCGTAGAAATCGAATAGTGTCTGCGTGCCGGTCGATGGCGTGGCCGCGGCGTCGTAGCGGCCACTCGCGGGGTCGAGCACGAGCATCGACTCGGTGGCGTAGTAGCGGCCGATGCGCGCCAGCTCGGCCTTGTCGGCGAGCGCCGGCACGACGCGCCCTGCCGTACCGAGCACGCCGATGACGGCGTCGAGCAGCGCCACCGGCACCTGCCTGAAGCGCGGCGGCCGGCGGAGCAGCGCGAACAGGTGCTCGCCTTGTTGCCGCGGCGTGATCGCCGGCCCCGGCCCGCCGATCGGCAGCACACGGTTGCGGCGCGCCGGGTCATCGAGGCAGGCGGCGAGGTAGTCGCCGAGATCGTCGTCGCTGATCGGCTTGCACGCGGTCAGCGTGCCGTTGCCGAAAACGAGGAACGGCTTGCCGCGCCTGACCCGCTCGACCTGCCCCGACAGCGACTTGAAGAACGCCGTCGGCCGCACGATCGAGTACGTCACGCCCGAGGCGATCAGCGCCTGCTCGAACGCCAGCTTGGCGTGCTGAAAGGCGAGCAAGGGCTTCTGCACGCAGATCGCCGACAGCAGCACGACATGCGACACGCCGGCGTTCTTCGCTGCGGCCAACGCGTGCAGATGCGCGCCGTGGTCGATGGCCCAGGCGTCGTGCGGCGCGCCGGTGCGCGAGGCCAGGCACGAGACGAGGGCATCGAAGCGCTCGCCGCGCAAGCCGTCGCGCGCCAGCGACACCGGGTCGCTGACGTCACCGAAACGAAGCGTCGCGCCGGCAAGCAGCTTGGCGCTGTCGTCGTTCGTCAGCGCACCCCCGACACCGGCGCGCGCACGAACAAAACACACCACCTCGTGACCGCGTCTCTGCAGCGCGCGCACCGTGGCGCGGCCGATCGTGCCGGTGGCGCCGAGCACGAAGACGCGGCGCGGGTTCAGTAAGCGAGGTGGGATCAAGGAACAGCGGGTGGGATGGCGACGATCTTAGTGGCCCGCTGCGCCGTATCAGCGGTCTGCGTCGCGCCGCTGCCGCATGCGCACGCCTCGCAGGCGCCACAGCGAGACCAGACCCGTCAACAACATCAGCGGCCATAGGGCGCTGCAACTCAGCACCCAGATCACGCGCTGAACCAGCGTGTCGTCGTCGTTGCTCTGGCCCGCACGCGACGGTCCTTCGCTGAACAGGTGCCGATGCGAAAACGTCGCCAGACCGAAGCAAGCGCCGAATGCGAGGAAGGCGAGGAAGAGAACGATCGTCGTGGTCATGGTCACAGCAGGCTCCCGGGAGCGCGCGCGGCGTTCCCCGGGGACCGAGTCTTGCGCAAGTCACGCGGCCGTTCAAGCGCGTCGGGGTCCTGTGCAGAATCCGGCGTGGCGAATGTCGAATCCGGGCCACCCGGCTCGTCGTGTCACGTGGGCCGTGCGACGGCTCCGACCCCCGACTGACGAAGGAGAAATGCGATGCGTGTGATGGTGATGGTGAAAGCCACGAGAGAGTCCGAGGCCGGCGACATGCCCAGCACCGAGCTGCTCGCGGCGATGGGCCAGTACAACGAAGCGCTGGTCAAGGCTGGCGTGATGCTGGCCGGCGAAGGCCTGCACCCGAGCGCCAAGGGCAAGCGCGTGCGCTTCTCGGGCGCCCAGCGCAGCGTCACCGACGGACCGTTCGCCGAGACCAAGGAGCTGGTCGCCGGGTACTGGCTGTGGCAGGTGGCGTCGATGGACGAAGCCGTCGAATGGGTCAAGCGCTGCCCGAACCCGATGGCCAGCGACTCCGACATCGAGATCCGGCAGGTCTTCGAGGCCGAGGACTTCGGCGCCGAGTTCACGCCCGAGTTGCGCGCGCAGGAAGACCGGGTTCGCGCCGAGGTCGAACGCGGCAGCGGCGGCGCGAAGAAGCCGTAGCACGCCGAAGCCCAGCCTCGATGACGCCCGCGCAAGCGCAATCGCGCGAGATCTTCTTCACCGGCATCGGCCACTTCGAGGCCGGCCGGCTGATGGAGGCGCGCGATTGCTTCGAGCGCTGCCTGGCGCTCACGCCCGATCGGCCGTCGGTGCTCGGCAACCTCGGCATCACGCTGTATCGCCTCGGGCACACGCGCGACGCGGTGCCGTTGCTGCAACAGGCCACGGTCGGCGAGCCCCAATTCATGGAGGCCTGGGCCTGTCTGGGGCTCGCGCACGAAGCCCACGGCGAGTGGGCGGCCGCGGCCGACGCGTTGACGAAGGCGCTGGCGTTGTCCGAGGGCTCGGCGGCGCTGTGGTCCAGTCTGGGCCAATGCCAGGCGCGGCTCGGGCGCGACGCGCAAGCACTGCAGACCCTGGAGCGCGCGCTGGCGACCGACCCCGATCAGGCAACGGCCTGGAGCCTGCGCGGCAGCCTGCTGCGCGAAATGCACCAGCCAGACGCCGCGGCGCACAGCTTCGAGCGCGCGATGGCGCTCGGCGCCGACCGCGAACTGCACGCCTACTACCTGGCCTCGGTGCGCGGCGGCCTCGCGCCGCCGGCGACGGCGCCGCGGCAGTACGTGCAGGCGCTGTTCGACGACTACGCGGCCGACTTCCAGGGGCACCTCGTCGATCAGTTGGCGTATCGAGGCCACGAAGTGCTGCTCCGGCCCCTCATCGACAGCGGCCGCCGCTTCCGCCACGTGCTCGACCTCGGCTGCGGCACCGGCCTGTGCGGCGCGCTGCTGAAACCCATCAGCAACGCCATCGACGGCGTGGACCTGTCGGGCGCGATGCTCCTGCAGGCGGGCAAGCTCGGCGTGTACCGTGAGCTGGTGCACGCCGACATCCGCGACTTCCTCGCCGGTGCGCCCTCACGCAGCACGGACCTGGTGGTTGCGGCGGACGTGCTGATCTACGTCGGCGAGCTGCCCACCGTGTTCGAGTCGGTGGCGCGCATCCTCGAACCCGGTGGCCTGTTCGCCTTCACCGTCGAGCTGGCGGCGAACGGACAAGACTTGCAGCTGCTGCCGAGCCTGCGTTACGCGCATTCGCAAGACAGCGTGCGCCGCACTGCCGAGCAGCATGGCTTGGCTGTCGATGACCTGCGCCACGCGCCGATCCGCCACGAGCAGGGCCAGGCCGTGCCGGGGCTCTACGTCACGCTGCGCAACGCTGCCGAGCGCCCCTGACGCGCTACGGATTCGCGCTGCGGTACTGCTCGCGCTTGGCGCGGTGAGCCACCAACCGATCCGCCGCGCCGACCAGGCTGCGTTTGACGGCCCGCTTGGCGCGCCGGACACGGTCACGCAGCACGTGAAGTCGGGTTCGATGTTTGTGGGCGGCAATGTTCTTGGACAAGGCGAATCCTCTCGATGTGACGGTGGCGCAGTGCTGCGAAGGATTTCGCCAGAAGGTGCGCCAGGGTCTGGTCGCGCACCGACCGTGGGCCTCATGCGGTGTGACCCCGGCGCAGCATAGGGCTGTGCGACACAATGGCGGCCGATATCTTTGCTCATGCGCCGAGACGGGATCGAACCTGCGTCGGGCGAAGCACTGCAATTTGCTTACCTTGTGTGCGGTTCGCGCGGCACGGATGCGCCGCGAAAGGATCAAAGGCAATCGCCGCCCTGGAAAAAAAGCGATGAACCCGCATTCCCCGCAAACCAACGACCGACCGATTCCGCCGGCGCGCGCCAGCACCGAAACCTTCTTTGCCGGCAGCGGGCAACGGCGTGTCCTCAAACACCTGGAACAGGCGATCGCGCAGGCCGATCCGCTGATGGTGCTCACCGGCGACGATGGCGTGGGCAAGACCAGCGTCGTGCAGCAGTTGCTGCGCGGCCTGGACCACCGCAACGCCGTGTGGTGCGTGCTGTTGTCGGCCACGCAGCTCGACACCGGCGAGTTGCCGGGCTCGCTGGCGCGCGCCTTCGGTGCCCCGGGTGTTGCGCCGTCACCGGCGGAGCTGCGTGCCGGCCTGCGCGCGCATCTTTCGCTGCTCGGCAAAGGCCGTACCTCGCTGGCGGTGGTCGACGACGCGCATGCACTGCCGCCCGAGGCGATCGCCGAGCTGGACGAAATGATCCGCGAGGGCCCGCTGCGCGTACTGCTGGTGGGCCGGCCCGGGCTGCGCATGCTGCTGCAGCGCCAGTTGCCCCTGCATCCGGCGTCGCTGGAGTGCCACCTCGAACCGCTGCAGGACAGCGAGACCCCGGCGTACGTGGCGTTTCGGCTGCGACGCGTTGCGGGCAACGACGCGCCGGCGTTCAGCGACGAAGCCCAGGCGCTGGTCCACCGCTTCAGCCGCGGCGTGCCGATGCGCATCGACCGCCTGTGCGAGCGCCTGCTGCGCGCGGCGCGCCAGCGCGGCCTGGGCACGGTGGGCGCCGAAGAGGTGCAACGCATCGCCCGGCCGCGCCTGGACGATGCCTCGATCCCGATGCTGACCAGCGCGGTAGAGGACGAGCTGCCGTCGTCGGGCTGGGCCGTGACCAGCGTGCCGGGCGACCTGCCGCCGCCATCGCACGAACTGCCCGCCTGGGCCACCGCCCCTGCTGCCGCACCGAAGCGCGCCGGCGCACTGGTGAGGCGCCAGCGCGTCGCGCTCGTGCTGTCGGCGCTGGCGCTGGGCTCGGTGCTCGGCCTGTCGGCCTGGCGCTACTTCGAGCCGCTGCGCGTGGACTCGACCATGACGGCCGCGCCGCCCGCGCTGCCGCCGCCAGCGTTGCCGCCAGCGCGGCCACCAGCGCCGACGCCGGCAGCCGTGCTTGCCGACCCGGCGCCCGCCGTGCCTGCACCCGCGCCCGCGCCCCTCCCCTCACCCGCGCCGCCTGCGGTCATAGCGACGCCAGCCCCGGCCCCTGCACGAACCGCTACCGGCACGCCGATTGCCCAGCCTGCCCCAGTGCCCGGCTCGTGCACCGCGGCCGTCGTCGCGCTCGGGTTGTGCACGCAGAGCGAGAACCCGCCATGACAACAAGACTGCGCGCGCTGTTTGCACATTCCTTCGCACCGCTGTTGGCCGCGCTGGCCACGGCGCTCGCCTGGCCCGGTGCAGCGGCCCAGGTGGCTTACAAGATCGTCACCGCCTCGGAGCGCGGCACCTACATCCAGATCGGCCGCGACCTGGCCAATATCGTCGCCCCGGACGCCGGCATCGCGCTCGAAGTGCTGCCCTCGGCCGGCTCGGCCGACAACGTGCGCCGCCTGCGTTACGAGGCGGGCGTGAAGTTCGCGCTGGTGCAGTCGGACGTGTACCAGGCCTACATCGACCAGGCCGCCAGCGGCAACGCCGAGGCGCGCCAACTGCTGCGCAAGCTGCGGTTGATCCTGCCGCTCTACAACGAAGAGATT
>JANNJX010000342.1:0-2491 GCA_031396005.1 Burkholderiales bacterium | reverse complement strand
CGCTGCTGGCGATCTCGCGCGCGCACCACGAGCGCGAGGCGGCTGCCGTCGCCGTGGCCGGCGTCGTTGCCAGCCTGGCGCTCGCGGTCGCATTGACGGTGATGGTGGCGAGCTTTCGCGACGGCGTGGCGCGCTGGCTCGACCAGGTGCTGCCGGCTGATCTGTACGTGCGCAGCGCGACGCAGAGCGGCGCGGCCGATCAGGCGTACCTGTCGCCGGCCTTCGTCGCGGCGGCGCAGCGCCTGCCGGGCGTGGACCGTGTCGAAGCGGCGCGCACGAGGCCATTGACCTTCGTCGCCGACCAACCGGCGGTGATCCTGATCTCGCGCCCGCTCGCCAACCCCGCAGCCTCGCTACCCCTGCTCGACCCACCGCTACCTGCAGCGAGCCTGCCCGGCATCTTCGTCAGCGAGGCGATGCAGCGCCTGTATGACGCGTCGCCGGGCAAGGTACTGACGCTGCCGCTCGGCGACAAAACGCTGCGCGTGACGGTGCGCGGCGTCTGGCGTGACTACGCGCGCCAGTTCGGCGCCATCGTCATCGACAGCACCGACTACCGCCGCGCCACCGGCGACGAACGCGTCAACGATCTGTCGCTGTGGCTCGCACCCAATGCGCGCGTCGACGACGTGCAGCAGGCGCTGCGCCGACTCGGCGGCGAGGCGGCGCTGTTCGACCTGGCCTCGGCGACGCAGTTGCGCGCGCTGTCGCTGTCCATCTTCGATCGCAGCTTTGCCGTCACGCGCTGGCTGCAGGTGGTCGCGATCGCGATCGGCCTGGCCGGCATCGCGGCCAGCTTTTCGGCGCAGGCGCTGGCGCGGCGGCGCGAGTTCGGGCTGCTGGCGCATCTCGGCTTCACGCGGCGGCAGGTGGTGACGCTCGTTGCCGCGGAAGGCCTGACCTGGACGGCGGCCGGCGCGCTGATGGGCCTGGCGCTCGGCCTGGCGGTGGCGGTGGTGCTGGTGCATGTCGTCAACCCGCAGAGCTTTCACTGGACGATGGAGTTGCTGGTACCGTGGGCGCGGATCGGCGTGCTGCTGCTCGGCGTGATGATCGCCGGCAGCGTGACGGCGGCGCTGGCAGCGCGCGCCGCAGCAGGCCGCGACGTGGTGGCGGCCGTGAAGGAGGATTGGTGAGCGCCGCCGGGCCGCTGCCGAGGCGTTCGCTCGCCTGGGCCGCGAAGCGGGCCCCTCGTGTCCCGCGGGGGACGGCACGCAGTGCCGAGGGGGCCTCGTGACGCTTCCTCGCCGCGCGTTGATGGCCTTGCTCGCGGCCAGCGGCCTGCCGCTGCCGGCCCGTGCCGAAGAGGCCTCGCCGCGCACACTCGTCTTCCCGCGCGACCACGGCGCGCACCCCGGGTTCGGCATCGAGTGGTGGTATGCCACCGGCTGGCTGCAACGCGGCAACGTCGGCAGCGACACGCCGGCGTTCGGCTTCCAGCTCACCTTCTTCCGCTCGCGCACCGGCGTTGCGCAGGACATCGACAGCCGCTTCGCTGCGCGCCAGTTGCTGTTCGCGCATGCCGCGCTGAGCGACGTGGCAGCGCAGCGCCTCGTGCACGCCGAACGAATCGCGCGCTGGAACGGCGACGCGCTGGCGCCGCGTGCAGCCGCGGCCACCGCCGACACGCGCGTGCACATCGGCACCTGGCGCTTCGAACGCAACGGCGCGGCCTACGCCGCCCGGCTCGGCGACGACGCGGCCGGCTTCGCCTTCGAGCTGTCGCTCACACCGACACAGCCGCTGCTGCTGCAGGGCGAGCAGGGCCTGAGCCGCAAGGGCCCCCGCCCCGACAACGCCAGCCATTACTACAGCCAGCCGCAGCTCGACGTGCAAGGCCAGTTGACGCTCGCCTCAAGCCAGCGCCTGCCCGTGCGCGGCCGCGCCTGGCTCGACCACGAGTGGAGCGGCTCGCTGATGCCCGACGGCGCCGTCGGTTGGGACTGGATCGGCATCAACCTCGACGACGGTGGTGCCCTCACCGCGTTTCGCCTGCGAGACGCGCGCGGCGCGGCGCTGTGGTCCGGCGGCAGCCACCGCGCGCGCGATGGCGCGCTGCGCATCTTCGCCAACGGCGAAGCGGTGTTCGAGCCCTTGCAAATCTGGATCAGCGCCGCGACGCGCGGCCGCTACCCGGTGCGCTGGCGACTGCACTGCCCGGCTGGTGAATTCGAAGTGCAGGCGCTGTTCGAGGCGCAGGAACTCGATGGCCGCAACAGCACCGGCGCGGTGTACTGGGAAGGTTTGTCGGCATTGAAGCGCGCGCAAGACGGCGCGCGTGTCGGCTGGGGCTATCTCGAGATGACCGGCTACGCCGCGCCGCTCAAGCTTTAGCGCTTAGCGAACCCCTGATCGACCCCACGGCAGCTCGGCGTTGCTGGAAAAATCAAACGGCTCGATCGCCGTCGGCGTGCGCACGCAGTTGCGGCCGGCGTCCTTGGCGGTGTAGAGCGCGCGGTCGGCGTCGGCGATCAGCGCGCCGACGGTGTCG
>JANNJX010000293.1:0-2191 GCA_031396005.1 Burkholderiales bacterium | reverse complement strand
ACCATCGACGCCGGCAACGGCTCCGGCGGCACCGTGCAGCGCGTGGCCAGCGGCACCTACGACATGGGCTTTGCCGATCTGGCCGCACTGATGGAGTTCCACGCCAACAACCCGGACGCGCCGAACAAGCCGGTGGCCGTGATGATGGTCTACAACAACACGCCGGCCGCCGTGCTGGCGCTGAAGAAGAGCGGCATCACCAAGCCGTCGGACCTGTCGGGCAAGAAGCTCGGCGCGCCGGTGTTCGACGCCGGCCGCCGCGGCTGGCCGATCTTCGCCAAGGCCAACGGCATCAAGGACGTGGCCTGGACGAGCATGGACCCGCCCTTGCGCGAAACGATGCTGGCCCGCGGCGATGTCGACGCCATCACCGGCTTCTCGTTCACCTCGCTGTTGAACCTCGAAGCGCGCAACGTCAAAGCCGAGGACGTGGTCATCATTCCGTACGCCAGCAACGGCGTGAAGCTCTACGGCAACGTCATCATCGCCTCGCCGAAGCTGATCAAGGAGAACCCGGCGGCGGTGAAGGCGTTCCTGTCGGCATTCACCAAAGGCGCGAAGGAAGTGATGGCCAATCCGGATGCGTCGATCGAGTACGTGAAAGCTCGCGACGGCATCATCAACGTCGAGTTGGAGAAGCGCCGCCTGCGCATGGCGATCGATGCCGTCGTGGCGAGCCCCGATGCGCGTGCCGAAGGCTTCGGCGTCGTCGTGCCGGGGCGGCTGTCGCTGATGGCGTCGCAGGTGTCGGATGCGTTTGCGACGAAGACACGGGTCGATGCGGGCACGGTGTGGAGTGATGCGTATCTGCCGAGCAAGGCCGAGTTGAACATCCTGCCGCCAGCCAAGAAGTAGGTCCTCGTGGCGTTCGTCGATTTCAAGAACGTCTGGCTCGCCTACAACGACGAACTGCTCGCGAAAAGCCAGTTCGCTGTTGAAGACATTTCGCTGCAACTCAACGTTGGCGAGTTCATCGCCATCGTCGGTCCGTCGGGCTGCGGCAAAAGCACGTTCATGAAATTGGCGACCGGCTTGAAGATGCCGAGCAGAGGTTCGATCGCGATCGGCGGCGCGCCGGTGACCGGCCCACTCAAGATCAGCGGCATGGCGTTTCAGGCGCCAAGTTTGTTGCCGTGGCGGACGACGCTCGACAACGTGCTGCTGCCGCTGGAGATCGTCGAGCCGTATCGGTCGAACTTCAAGAGTAAGCGCGCCGAGTACGCGAGCAAGGCGCGCGATTTGTTGAAGAGCGTCGGCCTGGCCGGCTACGAAGACAAGTTCCCGTGGCAACTGTCGGGCGGCATGCAGCAGCGCGCGTCGATCTGCCGCGCCCTCGTGCACGAGCCGAAGATGCTGCTGCTCGACGAGCCGTTCGGCGCACTCGACGCCTTCACGCGCGAAGAGCTGTGGTGCAACCTCCGCGATCTGCAGGCAATGAAGAAGTTCAACGTCATCCTGGTCACGCACGACTTGCGCGAGAGCGTGTTCCTCGCCGACACGGTCTATGTGATGAGCAAAAGCCCGGGCCGCTTCGTCGTGCGGCGCGAGATCGACCTGCCACGGCCGCGCGATCTGGAGATCACCTACACGCCGCGCTTCACGGACATCGTGCACGAGTTGCGCGGTCACATCGGCGCGATCCGGAAAACATGATGCGGGTCAGCAAAACAGTCGAACGCTGGTCGCCGCTGATCGTGCTCGCCGCGGTGCTGCTGCTGTGGCAACTCATCGTCACCCTGTTCAGAGTCCCCGAGTTCATCTTCCCTAGCCCGCTGCAGATCGCGCGCGAGTTCATCGAATTCAAAGGGCCGCTGATCGAAGCGGCGTGGAAGACGTTCTGGGTGACGATGCTCGGCTTTGCCATCGCCATCGTCGTCGGCGTGCTGCTGGGCTTCCTGGTCGGCAGCTCGCGCCTGGCCTACACCGCGCTGTACCCGCTGATGGTGGCCTTCAACGCCGTGCCCAAGGCCGCCATCGTGCCGATCCTCGTCGTCTGGTTCGGCATCGGCCTGGGGCCGGGCGTGCTCACGGCATTCCTGATCTCGTTCTTCCCGATCACCGTCAACATCGCCACCGGCCTGGCGACGATGGAGCCCGAGCTCGAAGACGTGCTGCGCGTGCTCGGCGCCAAGCGCTGGGACGTGCTGGTCAAGGTCGGCCTGCCGCGCTCGATGCCGTACTTCTACGGCTC
>JANNJX010000218.1:0-7727 GCA_031396005.1 Burkholderiales bacterium | reverse complement strand
CGCGTCGTTCGGATGCAGATGGTCGCCGCTGTCGTAGGCCGGCAGCATGCGTGTAGGGTGGGCCGGGTCGCGGATCGCCTTGTCGAAATCGATCACGGCATCGAAGGCGCGGCTGGTGCGAATCCAGTGGTTCACGGCCTGGCGCTTGGCCTCGCCTTCGGGCGTGTAGTAGCCGGGGAAGAGCGTGCCTTCGAACGGCGTCAAGGTTCCGCCGTAGATCTTGAGGCCGCGCTCGCGCGCTCGGGCGATGATCTGCTGGTGTCCGGCGATGATGTCTTGCGCCGACACCACCTCGTCGGGCCGGCCGAACGCGCCGGGCAGGCCGATGTTGTTGATGCCCTCGAGCAGGATGACGAACCGGGCGCCCGGCGCGGCGAGCACGTCGCGGTCGAGCCGCGCCTGTGCGTTGGGGCCGATGAAGTCGAACAGCGTGCGGTTGCCGCTGATGCCGTGGTTGAGCACGGCAAGGTGGGCGCTGCGGCGGCTGGCCTGCAGTCGCTCGGCCAGCAGGTTGGGCCAGCGGCGGTTGGCGTCCGGCGTCGAGGCGAAGCCGTCGGTGATCGAGTCGCCGAGCGCGACGATGGCCGCGCTGCGCTTCCTCGCATCGACCGTGACGCCCGTGAGGAAGAACCACGATTGGGCCGTGCGCGCCGTCGGCATCACCACCGCCGTCGAATAGTCGCCCGGCGTCGAGATGTAGGTCGTGGCCACGCCCAGCGAGTGCACCGTGCGCGGCACGCTGGCCTTGGGCAGGTACATGCTGACGACGACGTTGCCGACGGCAGGCACGTCGAAATCGATCGGGTCGCTGAGCGCCGGCGCGCCGGGTGCGAGCGTGATGCTGCGCCGGCCGCCGAAGGTCAGCGGCCGGTCGGAGCCGGCGACGATGGCCGCACCGGCGCTGTGGCGGGCGATCGATGCCGCGCCCACCACCAACGGCGTGGTGCCGAACTCGTTAGACAAGCGCACGCGCACCTTGTCGCCGGCGATGCTGGTGCGCACGACCTGGCGCAGCGTCTGATCTTCGAGCGCGGCGCCCGGCGGCTCGGCCGCCTGCGGGCTGGCGGTCCAGGTGCCGATCCAGCGCTGATCGTTGTCGTCGTCGTGGCGCTCGCCCGCCAGAGCCAGTGGCGTTGCACCGAGCAGTGCCGCGAGGATCGCGGCCGCGGCGCCTTTGAACAGGGTGCGCCGCCCTGGGACTGAAAGATCGAAGCGAGCTCGCGCCTGGGCCCGCGTGAACGCGGAGAAGAGCTTCATCATGACGGTCTCCTGCGGCGCAAGGGCCGCTCGTTGTTGCCCGCAGGCCGCGGGAGGGCCGGTTGGATACCGGGCGGCGCTGATGAACCTGTCGCCCGGCCGGCGCAATGGCGCCGCGACCTCGCCGCCGCGGCGCGCCGATCAGCCGGCGCGAAAAACGAGCAGCAGGTTGTTGGCCGGCAGCGCGAGCGCCTGTTGCAACGACAGACCCACGGCCCGCGCCTCGCGCTCGACGGCCGACAGCGCGCGCAGCCCCCAGTGCGGGTTGCGCGCCCGCAGATCGGCATCGAAGGCCTCGTTGCTCGGCGCCGTGGTCACGCCGTCGACGCGAAACGGCCCGTACAGCATGACGGCTGCGCCGGCCGCGAGGTGCCGCGCGGCACCCGTCATCAGCGCGCGGCAGGTCGGCCACGGCGCGATGTGCAGCATGTTGGCGCAGTACACGGCGCTGAAGCGCGCGCGTTCGAGCCGCCAGGAGGCTTGCAGCACATCGAGCCGCAGCGCCGGCAGCACGTTGGGCAGGCCGCGGCAGCGCGCGTCGATGGCGCGCAGCGCGTCGTCCTCGGTGGCGTCCGTGGGCTGCCAGACCCAGCCGGGGCACGCGCTCGCGAAGTGCTGCGCATGCTGGCCGGTGCCGCTGGCGATCTCGAGCACGCGCGCGTCGTGCGGCAACAGGCGCTGCAGCGCTTCGAGGATCGGCTGCTGGTTGCGCTCAGCGGCCGGGCTGAAGGGCAAGTCTGCCGGCGCGGCGTCGAGCGGGTTCATGCCGGCACGGCCTCGATGGCGAGCCGCCGCCGCAGCGCGCCTTGCACGCGCGTCAAGGCGCGCACGCGCAGCGCCGCGCCCACGGGAACCTCGACGCGAAAGTGGTAGTCCAGGCTGTCGGTCTGCCCCGGGTTGTTGGTGGCGATCTGTCGCGTCCACTCGCGCTTGCCGTTGACCTCGACCGTCAAGGCATGCCAGGCGCCGGCGCTGTCGGCGGGGCAGCCGACGACAAAGCGCACATCGATATCGAAGCGGCGCGCCCGGCTCAGCACCGGCGGCACGTGCAGCGTGGCCACGTCTGCGTCACCGACGTCGACCTGCCACTGCTCGGCACGGCCCGCGCTTGGCTCTCGGCCAACACTGCCGCGCTGGCCGCAACGAGGGTCGTCGGTCATGCTGAACTCCACAGGTCGAAGGCTGTGATTGTCGCAAGCAACCGGCGCATCAACCCTGCATGAAGGAGCAGACCAGGCTCGATGCGCTGCCTTGCGGCAGGGGCAACGGGCGCTGCCTGGCGCGGTCCATGAAGGCATGCGGCACGCGGTGGGTGCGCAGCGCTTTCGGCGGCAGGATGTTGTAGGCCATCGACCAGCCCTGGAACTCACGAACGTCGATGAGCTGCTGGGCAACGAGGGTCACGGCTCGATGTCGCGCATCGAGCGCGATGCGGTCGTACAGCGCGTGCGTCACCAGGTCGGCGCCTTCGACGACCTGGATGAAGTTGCCGTCCGAGTACACCAGGATCCCGGTGACGCCCAGCCGCTCGTTGTTGCGCTGGCACTGCGCCACGAGATCCTGCAGCGTCGTCTCGTTGAAGGCGAAGACGGCCGAGCTGACGTACGTGATGGAAACCATGGATCGTCCCTCCGGGAGCGGGGGAAGCCGTCATCGCCAACATCAAGACAACGTCGATGTGACCTCTGCGCTCTGGATTCTGCGCCTTTGACGCGGCCACCCGGTCAGCCCCGGCGTTCGGCATCGCCGGCCGCTGTTCAGCCGGCGAGCGCCGCCGCGTGATGCTGCAAGTGCGCTTCGACCCTCGTCGCGATGAAGTAGTAGCCGTGGTCGTAGCCGGCATGGCGGCGCAGCGTCAGCGGCTGGCCGACGGCGGCGCAGGCCGCCTCGAAGACTTGCGGCAGCAACTGCTGCTCTCCCAGAAACTTGTCCGCCAGGCCCTGGTCGATGAGGATGCCGTGTGGGTACGGCGCGCGGCGCTGCGTGCGCATCAGCTCGCTCGCATCGTGCGCGGCCCACGCGCTGCGGTCGTCGCCGAGATAGCCCGTGAAGGCCTTGACGCCCCACGCGCAACGCATCGGCGCACAGATCGGCGCCAGCGCCGACACGCTGGCAAACACGCCCGGATGGCGCAGCGCGAGGGTGAGCGCACCATGGCCGCCCATCGAGTGGCCGAAGATCGCTGTGTGTTCACGCTGCACCGGCGCGTGCTGCCAGACCTGCGGCAGCAGCTCGTTCAACAGATAACTCTCCATGCGCCAGTGACGCGACCACGGCTGGCGCGTGGCGTCGAGATAAAAGCCCGCGCCGACGCCGAAGTCCCAGCTCTCGGCCTCGCCCGGCACGTTGGCGCCGCGCGGGCTGGTGTCGGGCATCAGCAGCGCCAGGCCGAGCTCGGCGGCCACGCGCTGCGCGCCGGCTTTCATCGTGAAGGTTTCTTCGCTGCAGGTCAGGCCTGCGAGATAGACGAGCAGCGGCACACGCTGACCCTGCAATGCCTGCGGCGGCAGGTACAGCGCAAAGCGCATCGGCAGGCCGATCTCGGCGGACGCGTGACGGTGAAAGCGCTGCACGCCGCCGAACGAGCCGTGCTCGCTCAGCAGGTCCCAGCCGGTGGCGGCCGCGGTATCGGGGGATGGGGTCGTCATTGCTGCATTGTCAGCCGAGCCGCTGTTGTCCCCAATTCGAAGGACGCACCCCCCACGCGTTGCACTACGCCAGCCGGCCCGCATCGCCCAGACTCGACACCGATGCGGCCCGGGTTGCAGGGCCGTCAGGAGAGCGCCATGCGCACCGTTCACATCGTCACCGCCAGCATCGCCGCCGCCGCAGTCGTCGCGACGATGGTGCTGCTGTGGAGCCCGTACCGTTTCTTCGGCATCGCCTTGCCCGACGCCACGCCTGCAGCCCGCGCCGCACGAGCGGCGCCTGCGACTCCTGCCGCGCCCGTGGCGCCGCTGCTGGGTGCCGACGGCACGCCGCAGCCGGCGCTGCCCGACGCCGTGCCGGCGGATGCACGGGCGCGCACGCGCGTCGCGCTCTACGCCACACGCGCTCAGGCCGAGGCGCTCGGCGCCGAGCTCGACGGCGCGGTGATCTGGCTCGAAGCCGGTTGCTGCGACGAGCGCGTGGCGTCGCAGGCGGTCGAGCGCGTCGACGGCTTTCGCACCGATCGCCACCTCGGGCTCGACGCGCCAGTCTTCGTCACCGGCCGCCACCTGCAGTGGGCGGCGTTCGTGGTCGACCGCCTGACCGACGAGGGCTACGAGCAGGTGTTCCTCGTCACGCGATGATGACGCCTTAGAAAACAACCACCGAGCGGATCGACTCGCCGCGCTCCATCAGCGCGAAACCTTCGTTGATGTCTTCCAGCTTCAGGCGGTGCGTGATCAGCGGGTCGATCGTGAGCTTGCCGTCCATCACCCAATCGACGATGCGCGGCACGTCGGTGCGGCCGCGCGCGCCGCCGAAGGCCGAGCCCTCCCACTTGCGGCCGGTGACGAGCTGGAACGGCCGCGTCGAAATTTCCGCGCCCGCCGGCGCCACGCCGATGATGATGCTGCGCCCCCAGCCCTTGTGCGTGCATTCGAGCGCCTGGCGCATGACCTGCGTGTTGCCGATGCACTCGAAGCTGTAGTCGGCGCCGCCGTCGGTGAGCTGCACGATGTGATCGACGACGTTGCCCACGTCCTTCGGATTGACGAAGTGCGTCATGCCGAAGCGCCGCGCCATCGCCTCGCGCTGCGGGTTCAGATCGACGCCGATGATCTTGTCGGCGCCGACCATCTTCGCGCCCTGGATCACGTTCAGGCCGATGCCGCCCAGGCCGAAGACGACGACGTTCGCGCCGGCTTCGACCTTGGCCGTGAACAGCACCGCGCCGACGCCGGTGGTGACGCCGCAGCCGATGTAGCAGACGGTGTCGAACGGCGCGTCCTCGCGGATCTTCGCCAGCGCGATGCCCGGCACGACGATGTGATTGGCAAACGTGCTCGTGCCCATGTAGTGCAGGATCGGTCGGCCGTCGATCGAAAAGCGCGACGTGCCGTCGGGCATCAAGCCCTTGCCTTGCGTGGCGCGGATCGACTGGCACAGATTGGTCTTGCGCGACAGGCAGAACTTGCACTGCCGGCACTCCGGCGTGTAGAGCGGAATCACGTGGTCGCCGGGCTTCAGCCACGGCACACCGGCGCCGACTTCCAGCACCACACCCGCACCCTCGTGGCCGAGGATCGCCGGGAACAAGCCCTCGGGGTCGGCGCCGGAGAGCGTGAACTGGTCGGTATGGCAGATGCCGGTGGCCTTGATCTCCACCAGCACCTCGCCCTCGCGCGGGCCTTGCAGATCGACGGTTTCGATGGTGAGTGGGGCGCCGGCTTTCCAGGCGACGGCGGCTTTGGTTTTCATGGGGTGAACTCCAGACAATGGGTGAGCCGATTGTGGGCGAGTCGTGGTGCCGATCCCTGTCGGCGGCTCCGCTGGCGGTGTGTCTGCCGAAAGCGAGAAAGGGTCGACGGTCGGTGAGGGCAGGCGCTGGGCCAGAATGCCTTTCACCAGCAGACGGGGGATGCGCAGCATGAGTCGACGCAGGAGGACGAGCGCCCCAGACGACATAGTCGATGCGGTCGCACTGCTGCCTTGGTGGGCGGGAGGTCTACTGGCTGTTGTCTTCTACGTCGTGCTGCACTACTTCGCGAGTCAGCCGGTGAACATGACTCCCACGCCCGCTCAGATGGGTGATGTGGTGGGCCAGACGATGATTCGGACTCTGGCGACCATTGGGCAGTACGCGCTGCCCTTCCTTTGCCTGGTTGGCGCCGCCGCTTCAGCTTGGCGGCGGCGTGAGCGGCGGCAGCTGTTGGCCCAGGCAGTCTCTGCAAGCTCGGCAGCCAGTGCGCTGGACGGGATGAGCTGGCAACAGTTTGAGCGTTTGGTCGGAGAAGCGTTTCGACTGCAGGGATATCAAGTCATCGAGACCGGCGGCGGTGGCGCCGACGGGGGCGTGGACCTCGTGCTGACGCGCGCCGGGGAGAAGCACTTGGTGCAGTGCAAGCAATGGCGCGCATTCAAGGTCGGCGTTGATGTTGTGCGAGAGCTCTACGGCGTCATGGCGGCCAAGGGAGCTGCAGGCGGTTTTGTGGTGACCTCTGGTCGGTTCACCGACGAGGCGGTGGCATTCGCACAGGGACGCAACGTGCGCTTGCTCGATGGACCGAAGCTGCATGGACTCCTTCAGCAAGCGCGGCATGCGGCTGCGCCGGGTGTGCGGACCACGAAGCCGTCAGCAGTCGCAGGCGTGGCTCCGATGCCCGATTGTCCAGTTTGCTCGCGGCCCATGGCACGGCGTATGGCGCGCAAGGGCAGCAACGCTGGCCGTAACTTCTGGGGGTGTACCGCGTACCCAACTTGCAAGGGGACGCGACCGATTGCGGATGGTGCGTCTGGATAGCGGGCGAGGGAAGGCTCTCCTCTTTGGGGGCCTTGCGGGCTTGCCTTGGATGACGCCGGAGGCGGCGCTGTTAATCTGGCCGCCGATGCACACGCTGCTGTTTCGTCGCCTGCTGCACCGCGTGCGGATCCACTCGCTTCGCCTGGCGCTGCCCGGCCTTGTCGCCTGCATCGTTGCCGCATGCGCCACCGCCGTGCCGGTGCAGCCCTGGGAATCGCGCCTCGCCGGCAACACCATCGTCTTGCTCGGCGAGGTGCATGACAACGCCGCGCAGCATCGGCTGCGGCTGGATCTGCTGCGTCGCGCCTTCGCCGCCGGGTGGCGCCCGGCCATCGTGATGGAGCAGTTCGATGTCGAACGTCAGGCCGACATCGACCGCGCACGTCGCGAGCAAGCGCGCAACGCCGAGCACCTGATCGATCAGGCAACGCCGCGTGCCGCGCGGCCGGGCGCGGGCTGGAACTGGGACTTCTACAAGCCTTACGTGGCCCTGGCGCTGGAATACGACGTGCCGCTGCTGGCCGCCAACCTGGCCTCTGCCGACACGCGCCGCATCGTGCGCGGCGGGCTCGCCGCGAGCTTCGACGAACAGCGTCTGGCCGCACTCGGGCTCGACCGTCCGATCGCGCCCGACTGGCAACAGGCGCAGGAGCGCGAGATCGACCGCGGCCACTGCGCAGCGCTGCCCGCAACGATGGTGCCGCGCATGGCGCAGGCCCAGTTGGCGCGCGACGCCGTGATGGCCGATGTGCTGCGGCGACACAGCCAGCGCGGCGCGGTGCTGTTGGCGGGCAACGGCCATGTGCGGCGCGATCTGGGCGTGCCGCGCTGGCTCGAGGCCGAAGCGCCGCGGCTGTTTGCGCTGGGCCTGCTGGAGCACGGCGACACGCACACCCCGCCGGGCGCGTTCGATGCCACGCTGCACACCGAAGCGGCCGAGCGAGCCGATCCCTGTGCCGGCTTCAAGCCGCCAGCCACCGGCGGCTGAGCATCCGTGCGCGCGGTGCGCATCGTCAGGCCT
>JANNJX010000187.1:0-8278 GCA_031396005.1 Burkholderiales bacterium | reverse complement strand
TCGCGCGAGAAACTGGTTCGGTTTCGGGTCGAGGGCGATCGGGTCGTGGACCCCAAGGTCGTCGATGGGTTGAAGCATGCCCTGACGACACGACATCCCCTGCTGGCAGCAGCCGCCCAGGTACGCGACGTCAAAGCCAGCGGCGGGCTCAACATCGAAGGCCTGGAGATCAGCCCGGACCAGAAGCGACTGTTGATCGGTTTCCGCAGCCCTTTGCGCAGCGGTCGAGCACTCATCGCCTATGTCGAGAACCCCAGCGCAGTCTTCGAGTCGGACGAGGCACCTCGGATCGCGCCCTTGCTCGAGGAACTGGATCTCGGGGGCCACGGCATCCGCGGCATGTCTTACGTTCCGGCGCTGGGCGCGTATCTGTTGATCGGTGGCCCGGCCTCACGCGAACCGGCCAACTTCGACCTCTGGCGCTGGAGCGGCGAGCCGGGCGCGCCAGCGCATCGAATGACAGTTCCCGGCTTGCGCGGCTTCGAGAAGGCTGAAGGGGTGAGCCCGGCCGTCGTCGGCGGCGTGAAGCGAATCGTTATCGTCAGCGACGACGGAAACAGAGATGCCGGACGCGCTGCCGGCTATCTACTGCTCGACCCAGCTCAACTGCAGACCGCAGCTTGATCGATACCTGGCGATGGCGCGTACTCGCTTTGGGTGCCGCATTGCTGACGGTCGTGGCCGGCTCCAATTGGCCGGGACTGCCAGTTTGGCGCGCCACCCGGGAGCTGCCCGTCAAGTGGGGGGGGGCGACACGGCGGCCGGGCCGACGGTCAGCTTTCTGACGCGGCCGCGGACTCACACTGCCGGCCGAGGCCGTGTGAGAACGTGATGGGTGCGAGCTGGTTGTCGTCGCCAAGTGAAGCTGTGCTTCGACGAGCTGCCGTGTCTCGACAGTGATCGCAGGAAGCCGTTATTCGACTCAATCGGGATCGATGATCGTGCGACGCCCTGTTCGGTCATAAGAAGGCGCTCACGCGCCCACGAGTCTCATCGCCTTCATCGTTTTTGCGATCCCGAGGACGCTCATCACGCGCTTGAGGTTGTAAGCGAGCACGTGCAGGCTCATTTCGGTGCTCACATGCGCGAGCGTGCGCGTCAGGAAGTGCGTCGATCCCATTCAGTGCTTCAGCGTTCCGAAGACATGCTCGACGGTGCTTCGCCGAAGCGTCATCGCCTCGGGCATTCGGTCAAGCCGACGCTGCATGACTTCGACCACCGCCTCGTGCTCCCATCGGCGCACGCGGCGTACCCTGCTGGTGGTGCATTGCTCCTTGAGAGGGCAGTGTGGACAGATGTATGTCCAGTACGTATGTACCCGCAAGCCGCCTTCCACCGTCGTTTGATGTCGCCTCAGCGGCTGCCCTGCCGGACATCGATATTCATCATCGCGGGCGATGTAGATGAAGTCGGCCTTGCTGTACCGGCCCTCGGCCTTGGCATTTGAAGTCATCGGCTTGGGCACCAGCGGCGTGATGCCGGCCTCGCTGCATGCCTTGATCTCCGGACCATTGAAGTAGCCTCGATCTGCCAAGGCCTGCAGCCTTCGCTTGTCCATCGCCTCGCGCGCGGCCATTGCCATCTTAGTGAGCTGCGAACGATCGCTGCCGATGTTGGTCACCTCGTGCGCGACGATCAGATGGTGCTTGGCGTCGACAGCTGTCTGGACGTTGTAGCCCACCACGCCCGTCCCCTTGGCCTGCGAGATCATTGAGCGCGCATCGGGATCGGTCAGCGAGAGTTGTTCGTCGGGCTCGCTCTTCAAGCGGACTTTCATCTCGTCAAGCTGATGCATCTGCTGGCGCAGCTTCTTGATCTTCTCCTGCAGTCGTTCGGTTCGAGCTTCGATCTCCACGGGTTGTGTTCGATCAGCAGTCTCCAGGGCGTCCAGGTAGCGCTGCACGCTCTGTTCGATCTGCTCCTGGCGCTTGTCGATCTTGCCGGGCGTGAAGTTGCGGTCCCGGCTGTTGACCGCCTTGAACTTGCTGCTGTCGATGGCCACGATCGCTTGCGAGAACAGCTTCAGGTCTCGACACAGCGCGACGAAGCGGCGGCAGACGTTACGGATGCCGGCGCCGTTGTCGCGCCTGAAGTCGGCAATGGTCTTGAAGTCCGGCGCCAAGCGGCCTGTGAGCCACATCAACTCGACGTTGCGCTGCGCTTCGCGCTCCAGGCGTCGGCTCGACTGCACGCGGTTCAGGTAGCCATAGATGTAGATCTTCAGCAAAACCGATGGGTGATACGAAGGTCTGCCGGTATCCGCGGGTGCAACGCCTTCAAAACCAAGCGCATGAAGGTCGAGTTCTTCGACAAAGGCGTCGACTACTCGTACCGGGTTGTCCTCGCCGATGTAGTCGTTCAGACACTCCGGTAGCAACGTGACCTGGCTTCGATCTTCTCCCTCGATGAATCGCTTCATGTTGCAGTCCGCTCTGTCGCGTTGCCACAATTTAGGCGAGTACCTTCAGGCAATCAAAGCGTTTTCACACAGGCTCGGCCACAAGCGGGTGTTGCCGACCGGCAGCTTCACGGCATCCCGAAAATCATTGCCAGCATCCTCGATTCGCCCGAGGTTCCTATGCCCCGGGCATCATCGGTCCGCCGACTTCGCCTGGATGGCTGCGCGCGATGCCTTGTTCAGCGCTGCCTTAGTGCAAAGGCCGATAGCCACGAAGGCAACCCGATCGGACCATGCCAGAGCCCCTCAGCGACCCGTTCCATTCGAGTCTCGGCAATGGAGGCTGTGCATGAAGCGAAGACTTACGGTCGAGCGCCGACGGTCGGCAGGGCGCCAGCCCTCTCTTCGAACTCGGCGCGGATGGACGGGCCGTGTTCATCGAGCTTCGGTGCCGGTGCGAACTGCGGGCTGTCCCAGGCCGTGCGCCAGGGTGGCGCCGGCACATCGACCATGCGCCCCGATACCCGCATCGGCCGCGTGCGCAACTGCGGGTGGACCGCTAGGTCGTGCACCGAGTTGATGTTGCCGTAGGCCGTCTGCGCGGTTGTCAGACGGTCGATGACCTCGGCGCTGCCGAGCGTGCCGAAGACCTCGGCGACCTTGCCGTCGACCCATTCGCGGTTTGCACATCGCGCACCGTTGTCGGCACAGCGCGGGTCGCTGATCATCCCCGGTTCGTTCAGCACGTCACGGCAGAAGTCGGCCCACTCGCGCTCGTTCTGGATCGAGATCACGATGTCCCGGCCGTCGGCGCAGGTGAAGGCGCCGTACGGGGTGATCGTCGGATGTTTGAGCCCCACCCGCTCCGGTGCCTTGCCGCCGTACCGGGCCTGCAGGTACGGCACGCTCATCAATTCGGCGGCCGAGTCGAACAGCGACACCTTGACGCCCGAGCCGCAACCGGTGCTCGAGCGCGCCAGCAGGGCCTGGTGGATGCCGACCAGCGCATTGAGCCCGGCGTTGATGTCGCACAGCGACACGCCGATGCGGCCCCAGTCGCCCGGCGCGCCGCTGACCGCGACCAGCCCGCTTTCGGCCTGAACCAGCAGATCGTAGGCCTTCATGGCGGTCGGCTTGTCGCTGTCGCCATAGCCGCTGATGTCGCAGGTGATCAGGCGCGGATAGCGGGCGCGCAGATCGGCCGAACCCAGACCCAGCCGCTCGGTCGCGCCGGGCACCAGGTTCTGCACGAAGACGTCGGCATTCGCGAGCATGCGTTCCAGCAGCTCACGACCCTCGGCCTGCTTGATATCGAGTGCGATCGACTCCTTGCCCCGGTTGATCCACACGAAGTACGACGACTCCCCGTGGACGGCACGGTCGTAACCGCGTGCGAAGTCGCCCTCGGCACGTTCGATCTTGATCACCCGCGCGCCGGCGTCGGCCAGGCGGCTGGTGCAGTACGGCGCTGCCACGGCCTGCTCCAGCGCGACGACGAGCAAACCATGCAGCGGTCCGGGCGACGGGGCCGCCGGTGCCTTGCGTGACTCCACGGTCTCTCCTTGATCTGTCGTTACCTCGGGCGATTCTGAGGACACGAGATTCAGCGAGGAATTGCCGTCGTGCGAATCCAGTCTTGCAGCGCGAGCAAGGCCATCAGCAGGACGGCGTGCGTCCGCTTCCGGGCGGTCGTGAGGCGGGCGCTTCGGGCTGCCGCGCCGGCCGGCATCGTCGGCCGCTGCAGGCTCGATCAGTCCGACGATCACCTGCAGGCAGTGGTTGACCGGTACCGGCACACCCAGCATCGCGCCTTGCCGCACGACATACCCGTTCAGATGTTCGATCTCGGTGCGCCGTCCGCGTGCCAGGTCCTGTGCCATCGACGAGGTCTGTCCGCTCTGGCTGCCCGTTCGCTGCAATGCGTCCCACGGGTCACCGGGGACGTCGATGCCGGCTGCACGGGCCACGGCAAGACACTCCTGGACGATCTCGTCCATCAGTCGACGCCGGTGGCCGCGCGCAATGGGCCGAAGGGCTTCTGCGCGATCGCCGACAACGCGTTGAAGGCGCAATTGACGATCAGCTTGGCCCACTGCGCTCCCGGCACATTGCCCGACATTGCATGTACGGGTTGAAGACGATCTCGGCCATCGCCCCAATCAGCGGCGTGTGGCTGTCGGGGGCCGCCTTGGCGACGTGTTCGTGCCGATCATGCCGGCTGCGCCGACGCGGTTCTCGACGATCACCGGCTGGCCGACGCGCTTTGCGAGTTCGGCCGCCAGCGTACGCGCCATCTGGTCGGCGACACCGCCGGCCGGATACGCCGCCACGATCGTGATCGCCTTCGACTGCCAGCGCTGTGCCGTGACGGCCCACGGCGCCGCGATGGCGGCAGCCACGGCCAGCCGGATGGCGGTTCTTCGACCGAGGATGTTCATGATTGTCGCTGGGGAAGTTGAGGTGCGCAGGCAGCGCTGTCGGCAGCGGGTCGGCCCGCAGCAGCGAGCAGCGCGCGGAAGCGTTCTGCGGTGGCCTGGTCGATACCGCCGCCGTCGAGCGCCAGCTCGACCGTTCGTGCGCACATCAGGCGGTAGGACTCGATGATCTTCGGGTCGCCGAGCTCGGCGAGGGCGATGACATGTTTGCCGACGGTGTAGGTGTCGCCGCGCGACACCGGCCCCGGCATGCCCCTGGCGATCCCGGCGGCCTCGATCGCGGCCAGCGTGCCGCGCGCCATCGGCAGGAGGGCACGCACCGTGTCGCCTTCGGCCACCCCCCAGCTCGCGAACACACGGGCCGCCTCGGCGAACAGCACGTTGATGAACTGCGAACCGTAGCCTGCTGCGGCGTGGTAGCGCGCGCGCATGCCCGTCGGCAGCCGGTTGACCGGGCATCCGAGCCGCGCGGCGATCGCTGTCAGCAGGGCGTCGAGTGCCGGATCGGCAGCTTCGATCGTCACCGTGCACCCGGTCAGCGAGCGCGCCGCGGCGTCCGGGTCGGCGAAGGTCTGCATCGGATGAAAACCGCCGACCGCCGCGCTGCAGCTGTGCGGCCCCGCCAGTGCAGAGGCGACCTCGGTTGCGCCCGAACAATGCACGACGGCGGTGCGCGCTTGCCAGCGCAGCGACGCGGTGGTCGGCTCGATGGCCGCGTCCGGGGTCGTCACGAAGACCAGTTCACAACGGTCTGCCACCTGCTGCGCGGTGACCGCCTCGCAGTGCCGCAGCCGCGCGGCCAAACGCTCGGCAGACTGCGGACGCGCGCTCGCTCCGGCACGCACCGACAGCCCAGCGCGTTCGAAGGCCATCGCCAGCGCCGTGCCCAGCCTGCCGGCGCCGATGAAACCGATCGGGATCGCGGCGAGCCGATCGTGGACGCCGGTCACAGCGGCCATGTGCGGTAGCGCTGCAGGGCCTGCAGGTCGGGTACGGCACCCAGACCGGGGCCGGTGGGTACGGCCATGCGGCCTTCCTTCAGCCGCAGCAGATCGCCGACGATGATTTCGCGGTTGGCGTTCGGGTGGGCGTCGACCTCGAGCAGCCCTGTGCCGCCCGCCGCGGCCAGCACATGCAGCGACGACAGCAGCGCAACGCCGCCACTGAAGTAGTGCGGGCAGTAGCGCTTGCCGGCGGCCACCGCGGCGCGCGCGACGCGCAGGTTGCCGGTGATGCCGCCCCACTTCGTGACGTCGGGCTGGAAGACCTGCAGCACGCCGGCGGCAATGGCCTCGTCGAACTGCGCTCCCTGGAGGTTTTCGCCACCGGCCAGCGGCGTCGTCGAGGCGGCGGCCAGCGCACGCCAGTCGCTGGCCGGTGCGTCGACACGCATCGGCTCCTCGAACCATCGCAGCCCGAGGCCTTCGATCTCGCGTGCGAACCGGGTGGCTTCGGCGAGCGACCAGGCCTGGTTGGCATCGCAGGTGAGCACCGCGTCGGGGCCCAGCGCCTCGCGCATCGCGTGCAGGTTGGCGACGTCACGCTCGATGCCGAAGCCGATCTTCAGCTTGAACGCCCGGTGGCCTTCGGCCTGGCGGGCGAGTGCGAAGCGTTCCGGCTGATCGGGGTTGATGCCGGTCACGTAGACGGGCACGTCGGTCCGCGCGTCGGCGCCGGCCTGGCGGTATAACGGCAGCCCGGCGCGGCGCGCCACCAGATCCCACAGCGCAATGTCGATGCCGGCGAGAACGGCGGCGATCGGCCCCACTTCGCCGGTCTGCAGCACCATGACCTCGAGCTCGCGCGTCAGCGTGTCGAACGCCTCCGCCGGCCCGGCGAAACGCCGGCCGACCAGGCGGTGCTCACCAAGGTCGACGGCCAGGCGGGCCCGGTGCTCGGCACCGACCGCCGGCCAGTTGCACCAGACCTCGCCCCAGCCCTCGGCGCCATCGCGGTCGACGGCGCGCAGCAGCACCGAGGCCCGATCGCGAAAGGTGCCGAAGGCGACCTTGATCGGCGTGGCGATCGGCACGCGAAATACAAAGGCTTCGATGCGGGCGATTTCGACGGTCGACATGGTTCTTGACCCCATTCAGATTGAAAAGCGTGGCTCGGGCAGGCCCCGCACCCCGACATCGATGGCGAGCAGCGCACCGGCCAGCGGCTCGGCGTCGAGCTCGGCCGCCGTCATGCGCTGGCTGGTGGTCGTGATGTAGAGCGTTCCGAAGTCGGGCCCGCCGAAGGTGCAGCAGGTCGGGCGGTTCACCGGCAGGTCGACGATGCGGTCGAGCCGCCCGTCGGGCCCGTGGCGCACGAGGCGCGCCCCATGGAATTCGGCGTTCCACAGAAAACCCTCGGCGTCGATGCACGACCCGTCGGGAAAGGCCGGTGGCGTGATGTGCGCGAGCGTGCGCACGCTGCCCAGGCGGCCGGCTTCCGGTTCGTACGCGTAGGCGTCGATGCGGTGCTGCAGCGAGTCGGCGAAGTACATGGTCCGCCCGTCCGGGCTGAATGCCAGGCTGTTCGGGATGCAGATGCCCGACGCTGCTTCCTGCAGCCCGGTTGCGATGTCGAACCGGTACAAGCGCCCCTCGGGCGCCCGGGTGACGTTGTTCATCGATCCCACCCAGAACCGACCCTGGCGGTCGCAGCGGCCGTCGTTGAAGCGGTGATCGGGATCGGTGAAACGGGGCTTCACCAGCGTCTCCATCCGCTCAGTGGCCGGGTCGAACAGCGCGATCCGGGTCGACAGCGCAACCAGCAGTCGCGACGGATCGGTGGTCAAGGCAATCGATCCGACCAGTTCGGGTAGCTGCCAGCTGCGGACCAAACCCCCTTGCGGATCGAGTCGGCGCAGTGCCGGGGCGCGGATGTCGATCCACCACAACGCGTTCGTGCGCTCGTCCCACAACGGGCATTCGCCGAGCACGTCGCGCTGCGTACCGATGCGCCCAAGCGCGGGCGGGCTGAGCGTGTGCGGTGAGGTCACGGGGGGCATCCTAGGGAGAGCTCAGCGGCGCGGCCATGAACAAATCAGCAACGCACGATTGCGCGAATCTGAATTCACCGGTCGAGGGCCGCTGCCTAGGATGCAGCGCAAACGACGACACCGGAGCCGCGCCCCATGTTCGACCACCTGAGCCCTGCAAGGCTGTTCTCTCTTCAAGACCAAGTGGTGTTCATGACCGGCGGCGCGGGCGGCATCGCCGCCGGCCTGGCGCCGGGCTTCGCCGCCGCCGGGGCCCGGCTCGTGCTTGCCGATCGCGACGACACGGTGCTGACGCGCGCCGAGGCCCTGCGCGCCGGCGGTGCCGATGTCCTGCCGCTGATCTTCGACGTCACCGACAACGCGGCGATCGACGCGGCACTCGAGCAGACGGTCGCGCGCTACGGCCGCATTGACGTGCTCGTCAACAACGCCGGGGTGATCGTTCGCAAGCCGTTC
>JANNJX010000138.1:0-16575 GCA_031396005.1 Burkholderiales bacterium | reverse complement strand
CGGCATCCGCGACGTGCTGGTCATCAGCACGCCGCAGGACACGCCGCGCTTCGAGTCGCTGCTCGGCGACGGCTCGCGCTGGGGCATGAATCTGTCGTATTGCGTGCAACCGAGCCCGGATGGTTTGGCACAGGCCTTCATCCTCGGAAAGAAGTTCGTGAACCAGCAGCCCAGCGCGCTGGTGCTCGGCGACAACATCTTCTACGGCCACGACTTGCAGGCCCTGCTCGGCCAGGCGATGCAGCGCAAGACAGGCGCCAGCGTCTTTGCCTACCACGTGCACGACCCGGAGCGCTACGGCGTGGTGGCTTTCGACGAGCAGAAACGCGCCTTGTCGATCGAAGAGAAGCCGGCCCAGCCGAAGAGCAACTATGCGGTGACGGGCCTGTACTTCTACGACGAGCAGGTCTGCGACATCGCTGCGGCCATCAAGCCCAGCGCGCGCGGCGAGCTCGAGATCACCGAGGTCAACGCGACCTACCTGCGGCAGAACCAGCTCTCGGTGGAGATCATGGGCCGCGGCTACGCCTGGCTCGACACCGGCACGCACGACAGCCTGCTCGAAGCGGGGCAGTTCATCGCCACGCTCGAAAAACGCCAGGGCCTGAAGGTGGCCTGCCCCGAAGAGCTGGCGTTTCGCAACGGCTGGATCGACGCCGCGCAGCTCGAAGCGCTGGCGCGGCCGCTGGTGAAGAACGGCTACGGCCAGTACCTGCTCAAGCTGCTCGGCGAGAAAGTCTATTGATGCAGATCACGACCACCGTCCTGCCCGGCGTGCTGATCCTCGAGCCGAAGGTCTTCGGCGATGACCGCGGCTTCTTCTTCGAGAGCTTCAACCAGCGCGCGTTCGACACCGCTGCGGGCACGCACGTCGACTTCGTGCAGGACAACCACTCGCGCTCGAGTCGCGGCGTGCTGCGCGGCCTGCACTACCAGACCGCGCCGCATGCCCAAGGCAAGCTGGTGCGCATCGCGCGCGGCAGCGCCTTCGACGTGGCGGTGGACATCCGCCGCGGCTCAGCCACTTTCGGCAAGTGGTTCGGCATCACACTCGACGCACAAAGCCAGCGTCAGTTGTGGATCCCGCCCGGCTTTGCGCACGGCTTTCTGGCACTCGAAGACGACACGCACTTTCTCTACAAGACGACCGACTACTACGCCCAGGACTGCGAGCGCGCGATCGTCTGGAACGACCCCGCCATCGGCATCGTCTGGCCCGATTTCGGCATGGCGCCGCTCTTGGCGCCGAAAGACGCCGCCGCTGTGGGTCTGACGCAAGCCGATCCCTACTGAAACTCTCCTGATGAGCAGCAGCACACAGATTCGGATTCAACCCGTCGTCATGGCCGGCGGCAGCGGCACGCGGCTGTGGCCGCTGTCGCGCGCGGCCTACCCGAAGCAGTTTCTCGTGCTGACCGCCGACAAGAAGACGCTCTACCAGCAGGCGGTGGCGCGCATCGAGCATCTGGCCAGCGACGGCTTCGACGTTGCCACGCCGATCACCGTCGGCAACGAAGAGCATCGCTTCATGGTGCTCGATCAATTGCGCGAACTCGGCATCACCAGCGGCCCGGTGCTGCTCGAACCGTCGGCGCGCAACACCGCGCCGGCGATGACGTTGGCGGCGCTGGCCGCGTGCCAAGGCGATGCTGACCCGGTGCTCGTCGTCTCACCGGCCGATCATGTGGTGGCCGACATGGCGGCCTTCGCGCGCGCGCTGAATACCGCGATCCACGCCGCGGCCCAAGGCGCCATCGTCGTCCTCGGCATCACGCCCGACCGGCCAGAGACCGGCTACGGCTACATCAAGTGCGTGCACGGCGCGCAGGCGGCGCGCGTGGAATCGCAGTTCGTCGAGAAGCCAGACCTCGTCACCGCAGAGCGCTACCTCGCCGAAGGCAACTACACCTGGAACAGCGGCATGTTCGTAATGCGCGCCTCGGCGTGGCTCGATGCATTGAAGCGCTTTCGCCCCGACATCCTGTCGGCCAGCGCCAACGCCTGGGCGGTGCGCAAAACCGATCAGCGCTTCGTGCGCCCCGGCGCGGCCGAGTTCTCTGCCGTGCCGGCCGAATCGATCGACTACGCGGTGATGGAGCACTGCCCCGGCAGCGGCATCGACATCCGCATGGTGCCGCTGTCGGCGGGCTGGAACGACCTCGGCGCCTGGGACGCGGTGTGGCAAGTGGCGGCCAAAGACAGCATGGGCAACGCCGCAATCGGCGACGCGATGATTACCGGCAGCCGCAACTCGATGGTGCACGCGTCGAGCCGACTCGTCACGCTGGTGGGCGTCGACAACCTGGTCGTCGTTGAAACGGCGGATGCGGTGCTCATCGCCGACCGCGAGCGCAGCCAGGACGTCAAGGCCATCGTCAGCACGCTCGAGTCGCAGGGCCGCACCGAGAAGAACCTGCACCGCAAGGTGCACCGTCCCTGGGGCTGGTACGACAGCATCGACGCCGGCCCGCGCTTCCAGGTCAAACGCATCATGGTCAAGCCGGGCGCGAGCCTGAGCCTGCAGATGCACCACCACCGCGCCGAACATTGGGTCGTCGTCTCCGGCACCGCCGAGATCGTCAACGGCGACAAGGTGTTGATGCTGACCGAGAACCAGAGCACCTACATCCCGCTCGGCGAAAAGCATCGGTTGAGCAACCCGGGCAAGACACCGCTGGAGATCATCGAGGTGCAATCGGGGTCGTATCTGGGTGAGGACGATATCGTGCGGTTCGATGACACGTACGGGCGGACTTGAGCAGTGGACCGGCACGCCAAAATCTTCGTCACTGGCCATCGCGGCATGGTCGGCAGTGCGCTGGTGCGCCGGTTGCAGAGCGCCGGCTATGACAACCTCATGCTGAGGAGCCGGGATCAACTCGATCTGCTGGATCAAGCGGCAGTGCATGCGTTCCTCGCCAGCGAGCGTCCCGACTACATCTTCATTGCCGCCGCCAAGGTCGGCGGCATCCAGGCGAACAACACCCAGCGTGCCGAGTTCCTCTACGAGAACCTAATGATCGCGGTCAACTTGGTTCACGGCGCGCACCTGGCCGGCGTGCAGCGTCTGATGTTTCTGGCCTCGAGTTGCATCTATCCGCGTGACGCCCGGCAGCCGATTACCGAAGACGCGCTGCTGACCGGCGCGCTGGAGCCAACGAACGAGCCGTATGCAATCGCCAAGATCGCCGGCGTCAAAATGACGGAGAACTACAGCCGGCAGTTTGAGCGACAGTACGTCAGCGTGATGCCCACTAACCTGTACGGTCCGAACGACAACTACGACCTCGCCACGAGCCACGTGTTGCCGGCTCTGATCCGCAAGGCGCACGAGGCCAAGGTGCGCGGTGACGGTGAGTTGTCAGTCTGGGGCAGCGGCACGCCGCGGCGCGAGTTCCTCTATGTCGATGACCTGGCCGACGCCTGCGTGCACCTGATGGAGCAAGACTACAAAGGGCCGCTGGTCAATATCGGCTGCGGGCAGGACGTGACCATCCGCGAGCTGGCGCAGACGGTGATGGACGTGGTGGGCTGCCGCGCCAGGATCGTCTTCGACAGCATCAAACCTGACGGCACGCCGCGCAAGCTGCTCGACGTGAGCCGCCTTGCCGCTCTGGGCTGGCGCGCGCGCACGTCGCTGCGCGAAGGTATTGCGCGCACCTACGAGTCGGCGCCCTTCAATCACTGAGACGCCATCATGTCCACCACAAAAAAAGTCGCACTCATCACTGGCATCACCGGCCAGGACGGCGCGTACCTCGCCGAATTGCTGCTGAAGAAAGGCTATGAGGTGCACGGCATCAAGCGCCGCGCGTCGAGCTTCAACACCAGTCGCATCGACCACCTGTACCAGGACCCGCATGTCGAGAGTCGCAATTTCATCCTGCACTACGGCGACATGACCGACAGCTCGAACCTGATCCGCATCGTGCAGCAGGTGCAGCCCGACGAGATCTACAACCTGGCCGCGCAAAGCCACGTGGCAGTGAGCTTCGAAGAGCCGGAATACACGGCAAACGCCGATGGCATCGGCGCGCTGCGGCTGTTAGAAGCGATCCGCCTGTTGGGGTTGGAGAAGAAGACTCGCTTCTATCAGGCAAGCACGAGCGAGCTTTACGGCCTGGTGCAGGAGACGCCGCAGAAAGAGACCACCCCGTTCTACCCGCGCAGCCCCTATGCGGTCGCTAAGCTCTACGCTTACTGGATTACGGTCAATTACCGCGAGGCGTATGGCATTTACGCGTGCAACGGCATTTTGTTCAACCACGAAAGCCCGGTGCGCGGCGAAACCTTCGTCACCCGCAAGATCACCCGTGCCGTGGCTCGCATTGCGTTGGGCCTCCAGGACTGCTTGTACTTGGGCAACCTTTCCGCGCTGCGCGATTGGGGGCATGCGCGCGACTATGTCGAGATGATGTGGTTGATGCTGCAGCAGGATCAGGCCGAGGATTTCGTGATCGCCACCGGCGTGCAGCACAGCGTACGTCAGTTCGTTAACGCGGCCGCGCTCCAGCTAGGCGTCGAACTCACCTTCGAGGGCGACGGCAGCGCCGAGGTGGCGCGCGTGGAGCGCGTGAGTGGTGAGCGTGCCCGCTGCAAGCCGGGCGATGTGGTGGTGCGCGTCGATCCGCGATATTTCCGCCCCACCGAAGTCGAGACACTGCTCGGCGACGCCACCCGAGCTCGTACGCGGCTTGGCTGGACGCCGAAGGTGACGTTTGCGGAGCTGGTGCGCGAGATGATCGAGTTCGACTTCGTCGCGGCACGGCGCGATTCGCTCGTCCGCTTGGCCGGGTTCCAGGCCTACGACTATCACGAGTGAGCAGGAACACTGCGCGTCGATGGCGGGCGTTGGAAATGGACGCGCGTTCCATGCGAATTCTGGCGACGGCGGGGGCCGGCTACCTGGGGCGCGTCGGTGCGGCACTGGTGGTTCTGGTCACGATCCCGCTCGCGCGTCGCGCGCTCGAGCCCGATCTGTTCGGCGTGTGGATGATGCTCGGCAGCCTGCTGGCGTTCTTTGCCTTCGCCGATCTGGGCGTTGGCAACGGCGTGCTGAGCAGGCTCGGCTCGCCCTATGTCGCACGCGACGAGAGCCAGCGCCGGCGCGTCATCCATGCCGGCTACGTCTGCACCAGCCTCGCTGGCGCGGCGCTGTTGGCGGCATGGGGCTGTTGGATCGCGTGGTCGCCGTCGCCCACGGCGGTGGTGGGCACGCTGCGCGCGGAGCACCGCGGCGAGGTGCTGACGGCACTGCACCTGTTCGTCGCGCTGACCGCCCTCAACATTCCGGCCAGCATGGTGCAGAAGATTCAGCTCGCCTCGCAACGGGGTCACTGGGTGGGCCTGACGCAACTCGCCGCGGCGCTGGCGACCCTGATGGCCGTCGCTGCGGTGCTGTCGGTGGGTGGCGGCTTGGTGGCGCTCGTGATGGCTTCGCTGGGCGTGCAAGTGGCCGCCAATCTTGGCAGCGCGCTGCTTTGGCGCGCCCGGTCGGCGCCGCGTACCCCTGCGCGGCCGGTGCGCCTCGAGTGGCCGGTGGTCGCCGCACTGCTGCAGACCGGCGGCTTCTTCTTCACGCTGCAGCTCGCGGTGGCCTTCGCCTTCCAGTCGGATGCGATCGTTATTACGCAGCGACTGGGCCAGAGCGCGTATGGCGATTTCGCCATCGTGCAGCGCTTGTTCCTCGCTGTCTCGTCGGTCCTGCTGGCGGGCCTGGCGGGGCTGTGGCCCGCGATCAGCGATGCCCTGGTGAGCGGCGACACCGCATGGATTCGTCGCACGCTGGTGCGCAGCTACGGCTTCGTGGCTCTCACCATCGGCGCGGCCAGCGTGGCGCTCGCGCTGCTGGCTCCTCGGATCGTCGTGGCGTGGGCCGGGCTCGAGATCGCGCCCGCTGCTGCTCTGTTGGTGGTGCTCGCCGCCTGGACCACGGTCGATGCCCTGGGCAACGTGTCGGGTGCGTTCCTCAATGCGGCCGGCCTGCTGCGCGCGCAGTTGCTGTTTGCCGTGCTCATGGCGAGCGCGGCGTTCGGCTTGAAGTGGCTGCTGGTGGACGCGGTCGGTGCCTGGGGCGCTGTCGCCGCTACGCTGGTGGCATACGTCTGCATCTCGATCCCTGCGCAAGCGGTATTGATCACGCGCCGGCTGCGCGACGCGCGAGCGCAGGGTTAGCGATGTCACCCACGTTGCCCACCCACGCTTGCCGCGTTTGCGGCGCCGCCCCGACCCCTGCGTTCACGCTGCCCGTGCTCGGGCGCAACGTGCACTACTTCGAGTGCATGCGTTGCGCGTACCTGCAGACCGAGACACCGACCTGGCTCGACGAAGCGTATGCACGCTCGATCGGCGACGCCGACACCGGCATCATGCTTCGCAACCGCTCGAACGTCGCGCGCGTGGCGCTCGCACTGACCGCGCTCGCCCGCGTGGGAGGGCGCGTGCTCGACGTCGGCGGCGGCTACGGCATCCTGGTGCGCATGCTGCGCGACGTGGGCATCGACGCCTATTGGAGCGACAAGCACTGCGACAACCTGCTGGCGCGCGGCTTCGAGGACGGCGGCGGCCCGTACGACCTGCTGACCGCCTTCGAGGTGCTCGAGCACCTCGTTCACCCAGTCGAAGAACTGCGGGCATGGCTGGCGCGCGGTGCCAGCGTGCTGGTCTCGACGGAACTCGCGCCCGAGCGCGCGGTGTTGACGCCCGACTGGTGGTAC
Organism: Burkholderiales bacterium; assembly: GCA_031396005.1. Lineage (GTDB taxonomy): Bacteria > Pseudomonadota > Gammaproteobacteria > Burkholderiales > Burkholderiaceae_C > CADEEN01. The sequence continues at coordinate 9,859 of JANNJX010000138.1, read as the reverse complement.
CTGGTGCCCGAGCACGGCCAGCACATCGGATTCTTTCGGCGCCCGACGCTCGAATGGGTCGCGCGCGAACTTGGTTGCGAAGTCGCCACAGACGGATGCTCGACGCACTTGTTCACGCGGCAGCGCGCGATCGCCCGCCGCTGGACCCTGCTGCGGCCGCTGACGCGCCTCGCACCCCGATGGGCAGCGTCGCGCCTGACCAGCCGCACCATGACCGACTTCGCTGCCGCGCGCCGAAAACACGCCGGCCCGCCACCCGCGGCCAACCCTTCATCGAGCGTCCAGGAGCGCGGCCAATGAGCATGAGCACCTTCAACATTCCGATCTACCGCCCCGACCTCGGCGGCAACGTCAAGCGCTACGTCAACGAGTGCCTCGACACGTCGTGGATCTCGTCGCGGGGGCGCTTCGTCGGCGAGTTCGAACAGCAGTTCGCGCAGCGTGTGGGCGCACGCCATGCCGCGTCGGTGTGCAACGGCACGGTAGCGCTGCACTTGGCGCTGGTGGCGCTGGGCATCGGGCCCGGCGACGAAGTGCTGGTGCCTACGCTGACCTATGTGGCCTCGGTCAATGCCATCGCCTACACCGGCGCGACGCCGGTGTTCGTCGATTCACTGCGCAGCACCTGGCAGCTCGACCCCGACGATCTGCGCCGCCACGTCACGCCGCGCACGCGCGCGATCATGGCGGTGCACTTGTACGGCCACGCCTGCGACATGGACGCGGTGGGCGGGCTGGCGCGCGAGCACGGCCTGTTCGTGGTGGAAGACTGCGCCGAGGCCTTCGGCACGCTCTACGACGGCCGCCATGTCGGCACCTTCGGCGACGTCGCCACCTTCAGCTTCTTCGGCAACAAGACCATCACCACCGGCGAAGGCGGCATGGTGACTAGCAACGACAAGACGCTGATCGAGCGCGCTCGCCACTACAAGGGCCAGGGCTTGGCAGCGCATCGCGAGTACTGGCACGATGTCGTCGGCTACAACTACCGCATGACCAATATCGCTGCGGCGATCGGTCTGGCGCAGCTCGAACGCGCCGACGAGTTCATCGACCGCAAGCGTCAGATCGCACATGAATATGCGCGCCACCTTCGCGGTCTCCCGATCGAGTTGCATGCCGAGGCACAAGGAACGCAGCACAGTTATTGGATGGTCTCGATGCTGGTGAACAGCGCAGAGCACCGTGATCCGTTGCGCGCCCATCTTGCGCAGTCGGGCATCGAGACGCGCCCGCTTTTCTATCCGGTTCACACCATGCCGATGTACGCCCACGATTTCCGGCGCCACCCTGTCGCCGAAGACCTGGCCTGGCGCGGCATCAACCTGCCCAGTTGGCCCGGTCTCGAGTCGAGCCAGATCTCGACCATCGCCCAAGCCATTGCGGGGTATTTCGATCGTGCCCGTTGAACTGCTGATCATCGGCACGGGCGGTCAGGCCAGGGAAACTGCGCAGTTGGCGCGTCGGATCGACCCCGACGGTGCGCGCTGGGAGCGCATTTCGTTCGTCAGCCAGTACGCCTTAGCCCGCAGCGACATGCCCTTCGGCGAGATTCGCTACACGGACGCCGACCTCGCGGATTGGTCGCGCGAAGTCGATGTTGCCATCGGCATCGGCAGCCCGCTTCTGCGACAGAAAATCGCGCATGCTTTGCAGCCACGTCGAGTCTTTCGCTTCCCGAATCTCGTGCACCCGCGGGTCGAAATTGACCCCGCGGTCGTTTCGCTCGGGAACGGCAATCTGATCGCGCAAGGCGTGGTCATGACCTGCGACATCACGGTCGGCGACTTCAACCTGATCAACTGGAACGTCACGATCGGCCACGACTGCGTTCTCGGATCGTGTTGCGTGATCAGCCCCGCCGTCAATGTATCGGGCAACGTCTGCATCGGCGACGCCTGCATGGTGGGCGCAGGAGCGCAGCTGCTGCCGCATGTGCGTCTGCCGGCGCACTCCATTGTCGGCGCGGGCGCCGTCGTGCTGGAGCCGATTGACGCCTCGGGAACCTTTGTCGGCGTGCCTGCACGTCGCGTCCGGTGATGCGCGTCGGGCTTCTGGGTCACGGGTTTGTCGAGTGGGCCGGCGGGGTTGACTTCGCGCGCGGCCTCGCCTCGAGTTTGCTCGAAGCCGACAGCACGATCGAGTTGCATGCGATCGTGCCGTCGCGCCGACCCGGGCCGGGTGCCGAGCAGATGCTGCGCCGGGCATACCGCTCGGCGCGCCGTTGGGTCGGTCGTGCCTCGGCGCCAGCCACGCCGTTGGATCCTCGGCGCGTGGCCGAGTTCGCGACGCCCGACGGCCACGCGCTCGCGCTGCATCCGGTCGATGATGGCGCGCCGGCTTTAGCCGCGCTCGGTCGGCGGCTCTCGCTCGACGTGCTGCTGCCCTCGATCAGCGCCCTGCCCTCGAGCGTGGGTATGCCCTGGGTGGGCTACTTGTACGACTTCCAACACCGTCATTTGCCGCACCTGTTCGCACGGGCCGACCGCCAGATGCGCGACAAGGCCTTTAGCGCGGTGCTCGAGCAGGCGCGTGCGGTCGTCGTCAACGCGCGTGCAGTCGCCGACGACGCGCGGCGCTTTCACCCGCAGGCGCGCGCCAAGCTCTTCGCATTGCCGTTCAACGCAGCGCCGCAGCCCGGTTGGCTCGATTGCGACGACGACGTCGTCCAACGCCTGGGTCTGTCCGACCCATACTTCATTGTCTGCAATCAGTTCTGGCAGCACAAGGATCACCGAACCGCATTCGAGGCGTTCGCGCGTTTGGCGGCGTCGCACCGAAGGCTGACACTAATCTGTACGGGCCCGACCATTGACCATCGCGCGCCCGGCTACTTCGACGCTTTGCAGTGCAGCTTGACCGAACTAGGCATTGCCGAGCGCGTAAACATCCTCGGCTTGGTGCCCAAGCGCGAGCAGATCGCCCTATTGAAAGGCGCTCTGGCCTTGGTGCAGCCAACCATGTTTGAAGGCGGCCCGGGCGGTGGCGCCGTCTACGACGCGCTTGCATTGGGCGTGAGGTGCTTGGTGTCAGACATCGCGGTCAACCGCGAGCTCGACGACCGCAATGTGGCGTTCTTCCCGGTTGGCGACGCAGCGGCGCTGGCGGCCCTGATGGACAGCATCGCGCGCGGCCCCGCTCACGATGCGCCTGACCGAGTCAGCCTTGAGCAGCGCGGGCGTGCTCGCCGAGCGGCATGCGGCGTGCAGCTGCTGGCCGCGATCGAACATGCGCGGAGCGCTGACCGATGAGGGACGACGCCATCCTCGACCGACCGTTCGCGCTTCTAGCGCAGGAGGCCACGCGTGCTGTCATCGGCTAGTGCCGGCGCACCGTCCTTGTCTGGGGAAACCGCGCTTGCGGCGCATCGGCCGCGCATTACCGTCGCGAGCGTCGTGTTCAACGCGGAGCCGGTCGTGCGGCGCGCATTCGAGAGCGTGCGCCGCTGCCGCGGCCGCAGCACCGAGTACATCGTCGTCGACGGCGCGTCGCGCGACGGAACGCTCGATCTCATCCGCGAGTACGGTGCAGTGATCGACAACTGGACCAGCGAACCCGACGAGGGCATCTACGACGCGATGAACAAGGCTCTGGCCCGTGCACGCGGCGACTGGCTGCTGTTCCTCGGCGCAGACGACGAGCTCTTGGTCGACCTCGACAGCATTGCCGCCGAATTGACCGATCCCCAAACGGTTTACTACGGCGATGTCGAGTTGCGAAGCAGCCGCGCGATCAGTGGGGGACGCTTTGGCCGCTACACGCTTATGCAGCGAAACATCTGTCATCAGGCTATTTTTTATCCGCGCACGGTCTATCGCCACAAGCGCTACGACACGACGGTCGGCATGCTGGCCGACCACAAGTACAACATCGAGTTGTGGGGCGCGGGGGTACGCTTTTGCTATCTCGGTCGCGTCATCGCGCGCTTTGACGACAGCGGCCGTTCGAGCGCCAACCCAGCGCCCTTCGAGCCGGTCAAGCTGGCGGCCGTGCGATCCAGCTTCGGGTTCGGCTACTGGTGCGTCAAGCGCCTGCGCAGCGCCGCAGTCCGGTTGCTGAGGGGCGGGCGTGGATCCACTTGAATACCTGAACGTCGCGTTCGCCGACGCGGCGGACTACGTGCTGCTTCTCGCGGCGTCCACACTCGTGCACATCTGGCTGCTGAAGCGATTCACGCACGGACTGTTCGATCCGCTGTTCTTCGTGCTGCTCGGCAGCCTGTTCGGCTGGGCCGTCGTCGGCTTCATGGTGCTGCACGGCGACATCGCCACGCGCTACGCGGTGTCGTTCGCCGTCGCGGAGCTGTCGTTCGTCCTTGGACTTGCCGCGTTCCACCGCCGCGTGCCGGCAACGATCGTGCGGCAGCCATCAGCCGAGCCGCCGGATCTGGCGATCGCGGTGTTCGTCTTTGCAGCCATCACGCATATCGCGTCGACGCTCGCGACCTGGGCAATCGTCGGTATCCCGCTGTTCCTCGCGTCGCGGTTGGGCGCTTTCGCGCAGGGTGGCGGGCTTGGCATCATCGAGCGTCTCGCTGATGGCTGCGGGTCGATCGCGCTGTTCACGGCTCTGTACCTGCTGTTCGGCAACCGCCGCGTGCGCCACCGCGCCGCCTATGCGGTGTTCGTCGCGTGGTACTTGGTCGCCATCGCGCTGTCGGGCTCGAAGTCAGGTTTTCTGATCTTTGGTCAGTGCGCATTTGCGGTGGCGTTCCTGTACACCGGCGTGGCGAACAGGCAAAGCGCGTTTTGGGGTGGGCGCGCGGGCGTGCTCTTTCTGGCCGTCGCGATTGCCTTTGCACTCGGAGTGCTGGCGGTGCAGCTAGACGACGCCAGCCCGGCGGTGGCGCTGCTCGGCCTCGTGTACCGCTTGATCACCTACGGCGACATCTACGTCTTCGCGTATCCCGGCGGCGCAATCGAAAGCCTGACCGGCGGCAACCCTTTCATCGGCCTGTTCGGCGGGATCCTCAGCACCTTCCGCCTTCTACCTCAAGAGCTCGTGTATCCAAACCTCGGCTATCAGTTCGCACTCATGACCTTCCCTGAACTCGACATCGTCGTTGGCCCGAACCCGCGCCATCCGGTGTTCGGTTATCACTACTTCGGCTCCTTTGCCGGGGTGTTCTCGTTTTTGCTGGGCGCCGCCACCGCTTTGGCCCAACGCGCCTTGTACGCGCGGCGACGCACCGAGTTCCTCGGCGTGCTCGTCGCCTTTCTCGTGTACACCGCCCTGAACGCCATCAGCGTCGATTTCGAGTACGCACTGACCCGGCTCGCAAGCGCCACTATCGCGCTGGTGTTCGTCATGGTGCCCGCATTGGCGTTGCACCCGCGAGCCGTCTTGTTTCAACGCCGGCCGCTGCCCGGACCGCTGCTCCCGGCGGGCGGCGCAATTGTCAGGGCCTGTTGATCCGATGCGCGCGACCGACGCCGTGCGAACCCGCTTCTGGGTGATCGGCGTGTGTCACGACGTCACGCCCATCGCGTTTGCGTCGCATCTGGACCGGCTGGCCAACCGAATGCGGGCCTCGCTCGCGGGAGTCATCGTCGACAACCAGCGCGGTCGTCGGACCACGCTGGCCGACGACCGCTTCGCCCTCGTCGCAGGCAGCAATACCGATCTCGATTTCTCCGGCTATCGGGAGGGATTGACCCGACTGATTGAGGCTCACCCCGACGCTGCCGGCCGCCCCGTGCTGTTCGTCAACGACAGCCTCTTCACCAAACATGCCGGCGTCTCGATTGCGCGGCGGGTTCTCGACCTGCATCGACTGGTCGAGCAGCTCCAGTTGCCCGCGATCGCCGGCAAGCGCGACCCGTACCAATCGATCATGTCGCGCAACCCATGGAGCGGCCATCATCACTACGTCAGCACGTTTTGCTTCCTGCTGAACGCACGCGCGCTGCCGATGCTCGAGGCGCTGCCGCTCGACGCGGCGCGCGACGGGCTCGACCAGGCACAACAGATCGACGACCCAGCGTGGGCCGCCGGATTGCCGGCGCTGATGCGCGAGTTCATTCGCGCTCATCTGACATATGTCGATTCGCCCTACCGTTGGCCGCGCCGGACTCCGGCCGATCACGGACTGATCGCGCGCAAGGCGCGCTGCGTGTATTTCGAGCATCGGCTGTCCGGCGCGATCGGCATCACCGGCGCCATCGTAGCGATCAACTCCGGCCCGCGGTCGAGCTGTCAGATCACACTGAGCGAGTGGCTCGCGCGCGCAATGCGCGCAGTCGGGATGGGGAGACCGTGAATGGCGATCGAGTCTTTGGTGGTCCGCCTTGAGTGATGCAAAGCTGTTCTTCGACGGCATCGTGTTCTCGCTGCAGCAGCAGGGCGGCATCAGCGTGTACGCACGCCAGATCCTCGGCCGCTTGGCGCGCGACGGCGTACGCGCCGCGGTCGGGCTCTACGAGCCCATGCTCGCAGAACCACTGGAGCTGCCGGGGCTGGAGCTGCGGCGCAGCCGCGCCCGCACGCTCGAGCGCTACCGCAGCTGCGACACGGGTTCGCTGGCAACGCTGTTCCACTCCAGCTATTACCGGCTGCCGTCGCGCACGACACTGCCCAGCGTCGTGACGGTTCACGACTTCGCATACGAGCGTTACGTTGGCGGTGTCGTCGGCTGGTTCAACTCGGCACAGATACGCGCGGCGATCCGTCCGGCACAGGCGATCATCTGTATTTCCGCGGCAACGCGTGACGACCTGCTCGACCTGGTCGGCGTCGCACCCGGCCAAGCGGTCCATGTCATCCATAACGGCGTCGACGAGGTTTTCGAACCGTTGTCCGCTGCACGGTCGGAGGGCCGACCCTTCGTCTTGTTCGTCGGCGTACGCAAACGCTACAAGAACTTCGGCTTCGTTCTCCGAGCGATGAGCCGGATGCCAGACATTGCGCTCGTCTGCGTCGGCGGCGGCGCCCTGGAAGCCGGCGAGTTGGCACGCATCCCACGCTCGATCCGGCAGCGGATCACGCATGCAGGCTACGTGTCCGACGTCGAGCTCAATCGGCTCTATAACCGGGCCACGTGTCTCGTGTACCCCTCGCGTTACGAAGGCTTTGGCATTCCCGTCCTGGAAGCGATGCGCGCGGGCTGCCCGGTCGTGTCGATCGCTTGTCGCGCCGTCGTCGAGATCGGTGGCGCTGCGCTGACCGTAGTGCCCGACGGCGATGCGGATGCACTCGCCACCGCGGTGGCGAGCCTGCGCAATCCCGTGCACCGCGCAGCTGTCGTGCAGCGCGGCTTCGACGTGGCGCAGGCATTCTCTTGGGAGGCGACCTACCAGGCCACACGCGCTGTATACCGCGACCTGGGTCTGGTTTGATGAGTTCGAATGTCAATCAAGTTCTCCATCGTCACCGCCAGCTACAACGCTGGCACTACCCTTGTCGACACCCTCGAGTCCGTGCAGCGGCAGACGGAAGTGGACGTCGAGCACCGGGTGATCGACGGCGGATCGACCGATCACACGGCGTTGGTTGTCGAGCGCCATGGCCGGCATCTCGCAGACTACGTGAGCGCACCCGATGGTGGCCTCTACGACGCAATGAACAAAGGAGCGGCGCTTGCGCGCGGCGACGTGCTCGCCTTTCTCAACGCAGACGATTGGTATGCAAGCCCGAGGTCACTGGCTTGGGTAGCCGATGCCTTCGAACGGGGCGCCGATTTGGTCTACGGAGACTTGGTTTTCGTCACCAAGAACCCGCCTCATCGTATCGAGCGCGTTTGGCGCGATGCCACCCACACGCCAGGAGATTTCTTCCGGCTTGGCTGGCAGCCGGCACACCCGACTACGTTTGTTCGCAGAGAACTGTTCGAAGCTGTCGGAGGGTTCGATCTGCGATGGGCGATCAGCGCGGACTACGCCTTCTTGGCCGAAGTGATGAGACGGCCAGGCGCACGTGTGCAACACGTCGCCCGGACATTGGTCAACATGCGTCTCGGGGGTGCAAGTACGGCGGGTTGGCGTTCGGTTTGGAGCGCGAATCGCGAGTGTGCGCATGCCCTTCGCGAAACTGGTCGCTGGCCATGGTGGACCATCGGTTTGAAGGTGATGCGGAAGGTGCCACAACTGATTGCGGGCACTCATGGCGGTGACGGCACTCTTTGGAGGCCCTGGTCAGAACAGTAGGCGCACATCGAGTGTTGCGCGTTGCTGCCGTCGCGGTTTTACTCGGCGGGCATCGCATTCGCCCGTTGGTCTTAACGTTTTTGTGGAGTTGTGGCAACCGCTATGACTTCCCGCAGCGCCTGCACAGGCAAAACCTTCCCACCTTCCGCAAGCGGATAACGCGTGCGTACCGGCGCGACGACATAGGTGCTGCCCAGCTTCAAGTCTTGCCTGGCTTGCCAAAACCCTCGGACCGGCTTCGGAGCCGCTGAGAGTTTGATCTCGAAGCCCATGCGGCGCGAGCCGGTCGTCACCACGTCGATCTCGGCGCCTGACGCCGTTCGATAGAAACCTATTTGCGACCCCTGCGGCGCCAGCGCTGCGATCTGCTCCACAACGAATCCCTCCCAGGAGGCGCCGGCGATCGGGTGGCCTTGCAGGTGGGCGAGCATCCGCCAGAACCGCTGCATCGTTTGCGCAGGTACGCGAACGCCAAGCTGCTGGAGGTCACGCTGCAGAAACGTCAGCAAGAAATCTTGTCGCCATGTGAACGAAGCCGCATCGTTGGGCGCCAGGGTGCTCAAGGGGAAGCCGCCGCGCAGCCAAGCGATTGAAGTTGCGCGAGGTCGGGCTTCAGCTCGGCGGCCAGCAGCGGCGTCAGCTCCAGATATCCGACCCGCCCTGCCAGCGATTCGGGCGACTGCGCAACATGTCGCCCGATGCCGAGCCGAGCAACAGAAAGCTGCCCGGCCGCCGCTGCGCATCGATCTCCGGGCGCAACGCGGCGAACAGACCGGGCACGAACTGCACTTCATCGAGCACGACCAGCCGCTCGCGCTGGGAAGCGAAGAACAGCTCGGGGTGCGTCAGAACGGCGCGATCGCCTTCTCGTTCCAGATCGAGCAGTAACGCATCTGGCTGCGCCGCGGCAATGGCGGCTGCCAACGAGTCACCTTGCCTGCGGCTGCCACCCCTGCTCGATCAACACCCTGAAGTAGTCGATGGTCTGCGTCAGACCCGCTACCAGCTGCACCTTCGGCTCCCACCCCAGCCGCTCGCGCGCCATCGTGATGTCGGGCTGCCGTTGCTTGGGGTCGTCACTCGGCAAGGGCTGATGGATCAAGCGGCTCTTCGACTTCGTCAGCTCGATCACGGCTTGTGCCAACTCGAGCATCGTGAACTCATTCGGGTTGCCGATGTTGACCGGGCCGACCAGGCCTTCGCTGTTGTTCATCATCCGCACCATGCCGTCGATCAAGTCGTCCACGTAGCAGAAGCTGCGCGTCTGCTGGCCGTTGCCGTAGATCGTGATGTCGTCGCCGCGCAACGCCTGCACGATGAAATTGCTGACCACGCGGCCGTCGTTGGGGTGCATGCGCGGGCCGTAGGTGTTGAAGATGCGGACCACGCGAATCTCCATCGCGTGCTGGCGGTGGTAGTCGAAGAACAGCGTCTCGGCGCAGCGCTTGCCCTCGTCGTAGCAACTGCGCGGGCCGATCGGGTTGACGTTGCCCCAGTAGCTCTCGATTTGCGGATGCACCGACGGGTCGCCGTAGACCTCGCTGGTGGAGGCTTGCAGGATGCGCGCCTTGGTGCGCTTGGCCAGGCCGAGCATGTTGATCGCGCCGATCACGCTCGTCTTGGTGGTTTGCACCGGGTCGAACTGGTAGTGAACCGGCGACGCCGGACACGCCAGGTTGTAGATCTCGTCGACCTCGACGTACAGCGGGAAGGTGACG
>JANNJX010000231.1:0-6963 GCA_031396005.1 Burkholderiales bacterium | reverse complement strand
TGAATCGTCATGGCAACGTCTGTTGCATATGCTACGGATTCCCACCCTCACACAGATTGGACAGCATATGAACTTCATCATCTGGCTCATCGTCGGCGGCATCATCGGTTGGCTTGCCAGCATGATGATGAAGACAGACGGCCAGCAAGGCATCATCTTGAACGTCGTCGTCGGCATCGTCGGCGCCATGTTGGGCGGTTGGCTCTTGTCGCCGCTGCTCGGCGCCGGGACGATCAACCAAGGCAACTTCAGCTTGCCCGCATTGGCCGTCTCTTTCCTCGGCGCCGTGATCCTGCTGGCCATCGTCAACCTGGTGCGCCGCGGCAGCGCTCGCTGACCGTTCGCTCTGCAAACTCGCGACGCCGACCCGCGTCGCGCTGACCTTCGACCCGCCGGGAGCGCTGTGCAGCCACAGCGCGCCCGGCGTTTGTCTTTTTGTTGGCCATGGCACCGATGAACACGCTGCGCGAGATCTACAGGTTGCTGCGCGACACGGTGATGTCCTGGATCGACGACGACGCCGCCAGCCTGGGCGCCGCGCTGGCCTACTACACGCTGTTCTCGATCGCCCCGCTGCTGCTGATCGTCATTGCCGTGGCGGGCGCCTTCTTCGGCGCCGAGGCGGCGCGCGGCGGCGTCATCGACGAGTTGCGCGGCCTCATGGGCGAGGAAGGCGCGCGTGCCGTCGAGGCCATGCTGGCCAGCGCCAACCGCGGAGGGCACAGCCTCTGGGCCACGCTCGGCGGCACGCTGATCCTGATCATCGGCGCCACCACCGTGTTCGCTGAACTGCAGGGCGCGATGGACCGCATCTGGCGCGTGCCTGCCGTACCGCCGCCCACCGGCGTCTGGGAATGGCTGCGCAGGCGCTTGCTGTCGGTCGGCTTGATTTTGGGCATCGGCTTTCTGTTGATGGTGTCGCTGGTGGCCAGCGCGGCGCTGGCGGCGCTCCACCGCTGGTGGACGCCGCTGTTCGGCCAAGTGCCGTGGCTGGCCGGTGGCATCGACTTCACGGCGAGCTTCGTCATCATCACGCTGGCCTTCGCCATGATGTTCAAGTGGATGCCGCGGGTGCGTCTGCGCTGGGCCGACGTCTGGATGGGTGCGGCGGTGACGGCGCTGCTGTTCACCATCGGCAAACAACTCATCGGCACCTACCTGGGCAGCAGCGGTGTCACCTCGGGCTTCGGTGCGGCGGCGTCGCTGGTGGCGATGGTGCTGTGGGTCTACTACTCGGCGCAAATCTTCCTGCTCGGCGTCGAGTTCACGTGGATCTGGGCCAATCGCTTCGGCTCGCTGCGCGTGCAGCGCACGCCGCAGGACGACAGCGCTGGCGCCATCGTCAGCCCTGTGCCTCAAGCGACGCGGTGATCCTGCACGCCGCCCCCGACGCGTGCTCGTGGCGCCCGCGTCGCCACGAGCACGGCGCCGTCGCCGACCGTAGGAGTTCGACTACCGCAGCCCGCGGCGCAGTCTGCTGTCGCTCGCTGTTTTGCCGCCGATAGTTGAGGGGTGTTGCCGGGTCGGCAAGCAGTTGTTTTTCACGCGAAGGGTTGTCATGAACATGTTTGCCTTGTCTCTGGTGGTCGGCCTGTCGCTGGCCTCGTTCGGCGTCGCCATCTGGACGTGGCTGGCGTTGAACAGCGTCAGCGCTTCGTCGATCGAATTCGGCCACTTCGAGCCCAAGCATTTCGAGATCGACTGAACATGCCCATGCCCAAGGTCGTCACAGGGCAAGCCGGCCCGACGCTGACGCGCGAGCAGTTCGGCCAGCGTTTTCGCCAGTCCTTCGCCGATCCGGCTTTTGCCAGTTGCGGTGAGGCGTTGCAGCAGGTCGAGCGGGTGGCGTGGCTGGCTTACGACGACGGCCGCAAGGCGCCAGTGACACGCGTGGCCGGACCGAAGTTCGCCGACCCGCAGTACGCGCTGTCGGTCGATTGGCTGCAGACGCGGCAACGGCTGGAGCAAGCGCAAGACAAGCAGAGCGATCCGGATTCGCCGACGCGGCTGCTGCTGATCTGCGGCTCGCCGCGCAATGACGGCACCTGCCCGGGCGAGGTTTCGAAAACGTTCCGTCTGCTCGGCGTGGCGCGCGAGGTCTTGCAGGCTTCGAACGTGCAGGTCGACGTGCTCGACCTGTCGCGCATGACGTCGGAATACGGCCGCACGATCCATCCGTGCAAGGGTTGTGTGTCGACGGCGATGCCGCTGTGCCACTGGCCCTGCTCGTGTTATCCGAACCACGCCATGAACCAGGTCGACGACTGGATGGCCGAGATCTACGAGCAGTGGGTGGCCGCGCACGGCGTGTTGCTGCTGACCCCCGTGCACTGGTACCAGACGCCGAGTGTTTTGAAGCTGATGATCGACCGCCTGGTCTGCGCCGACGGCGGCAACCCGGACCCGACGAGCACCGGCGGCAAGGATGCCGAGCGCGCCAAAGCGCTCGAGCTCGGCGGCTGGGACTTCCCGAAACATTTGTCTGGGCGCGCCTATGGCCTGGTCGTGCACGGCGACGTCGAGGGCACGCTCGAAGTGCGGCGGCAGCTTTCCGACTGGCTCGACTGGATGGGCCTGATCGACGCCGGCGAGCAGTCGCGGCTGGACCGTTTCATCGGCTACTACGAACCGTACGCCACCAGTCACGACGCGCTGAACAGCGACGAGCCGTTGCAGGAAGAGGTGCGCAACGTCGCCCGCGCGCTTTTGCACACCGTGGATGCCATCCGCGCCGGCCGGCTGCCCGCGGCCGATAAGCGGCTGACGCCCGTCAGGCCGAAGTGACCGCCTCGAGGAGGAAACGAACATGGCTGTCTCGACCCCGGCGGTGACTGCGCCGCCGGCGCGACGAGCGGTATCGCGCAGCGTGTTGCTGGACGATCTCGGCAAGCTGCTGCTGCGCGTCACGCTCGGCGCGCTGCTGTTGCTGCACGGCATCGCGAAGATGCAGAACGGCATCGACCCGATCATCGATGCCGTGGCCAAGACCGGGTTGCCACTCATTCTCGCGTACGGCGTCTTCATCGGTGAAGTGTTGGCGCCGCTGCTGCTGATCGCCGGCATCTGGACACGCACGGCGGCTCTGCTTGGTGCTGTCAACATGGTGGTGGCGATCGCGCTGATGCACGGCGCGGACATCGCCACGCTGTCAAAAAGCGGCGGCTGGGCGATCGAGCTGCAGGCCCTGTACCTTGCGCTGGCGCTGGCGGTGGCCCTGCTCGGGCCGGGGCGCTATGCCGCCGGCAAAGTCGGCTGACGCCGGACTGACGCCCAACTGGAGCTTCGACGGCGCACGGCGCCGCGCCTGCTGTGTGCGTTGGCGCACAGACCTCGGGCGACGACAGCGCCACATTTGCCCGTCGAGCCTCTCACCCGAGACAGGCTCCCGTCGTCGTTTCGAGGTTGTCATGAAGTCGTATCCGCTTGGTCCCGACCCATCGCTCGGCGCGGCGTCGAACATCGACAGCGCGAGCTCGCCCGCGGCGGGCGGGGAGCAAGGCGATGTTGCGCTGGCCGATTGGGACACCTTGTTCGTCGCCGTCGCCACCAAGTTGCGCCAAGCCGTCGGCACCGGGCTGCTGTCGAGTGTGCCGCTGCGCAACATGTCGCTCGATGTCAAAGGCCAGGTGCTGCAGTGTCTGGCGGCGCTCGATCAGTTGCGCACGACGATGCTGCATCAGATGGAACGCACGACCGTGGTCGAAGCCGACCTGCGTTCGGCACTGACCACGGCTCGGTCGGATCTGGCCAACGCATACGCCAATGAACGAACGGCACAGCACCAGACCGCGCCAGACGGCCTCACGTCGCTGCCCGATCGTCAGCATTTCAAAGCCCGGCTGGCCGAGCAGTTGGCGTTGGCGGCAGATCGAGGCCATGCACTCGCGTTGTTCTGCATCGACCTCGATGGCGTCGAGGCGATCAACGGTATCCACGGCTGCGCCACAGGCGACCAACTGATGCGCATGATCGCGTCGCGGCTGGCGGGGGCTGTACGCGCCGAGGACATGGTCATCCGGCTCGGCAACGATGAAGTTGAGTGCCTGCTGTGGCATGCGCCGCCGGGCCGCATGGCCTTGTCCCGGCTGGCGACGACGCTGATCGATGTCGTCTCGAAGCCGTTTCAGATCGGCACGTTGGCGCTGTCCGTGCGCCCCTGCATCGGCATTTGCATCTGGCCCGATGATGGTCTGACAGCCGAGACCCTGCTCGACCACGCGGACTCGGCGATGTACCACGCCAAGCGCGAGCAGACGGGTCACGCCTACTTCAGTTCGAACGACGACGCCACGGTGCGGTAAGACTGCAACTACAGACCCAACAGGCGCTGTCTGATACGCGGCGATCGTCGCTCCAACAAAAATGTGGCATGGCTGATCGAGACCGCGTCACACGACGCCACGACGCGACGATGCGGCTGCGCGCCGTGCGCAGCAGCCGCGGCGAGGTCGTCGACTTCATCTGGGACGCCGCCTCCGACGCTGCCGCGGCACTGTTGCGCTGCACGCCCGACGTTTTGCGCGGCCGCTACCTGTGCGCCTGGCAAGACGCCGGCCCGGCCGGGCAGCCGCGCCTGGTCGATCGTTATCGCCGCGTGCTGATTCGCGGCCGCACCGAGTCGTTCGAGCATGTGCACGAGGTCGATGGCCGGCCGGACGTGGTGTTCCACCGCGTTGTCCCCGAGGGCGACGGCGTGGCGGTGACGCTGATCAATTTGAGCGCCGACCGGCGCACGCAGGCCATTCGCCTGCGCATCGGCCTGCGCAGCGATCACGCCGCACCCTCTACCGCAAGATCCGCCGAGCACCTCTGACGCGTCACGGCATTCAATCCAGGAGCCCACCATGACGACCATCACCACCACCGACAAGACCGAGCTGTACGTCAAGGACTGGGGCAGCGGCCCGCCCGTGATCCTGCTGCACGGCTGGCCGCTGTCGGCCGACAGCTGGGACGATCAGGCAGTTGCGATCGCGTCTGCCGGTTGCCGCGCCATCGCCTACGACCGGCGCGGCTTCGGCCGCTCGTCGCAACCATGGAGCGGCTACGACTACGACACGCTGGCCGACGATCTGGCCACGGTGATCGAAACCACGGGCGCGCGCGACGCCACGCTGGTCGGCTTCTCTATGGGCGGTGGCGAAGTGGCGCGCTACATGTCACGCCACGGCGGCAAGTCGGTGGTCAAGGCGGCGCTGATCTCGTCGGTCGTGCCCTTCATGCTCAAGACGAGTGACAACCCGGGCGGCACCGAGCCGTCGAAGTTCGGCGACATGGCGCAGGCAATCAAGGAAGACCGGGCCAAGTTCTTCGCCGGTTTCTTCAAGGACTTCTTCGGCGTCTCGCTGCTGTCCAACCCGGTCAGCAGCGAGATGCTCGAATGGGCGCGCGGCGTGTCGATGCAGGCCAGCCTGAAGGCCACGCTCGAATGCGCCAAGTCGTTCGCCACCACCGACTTCCGCCCCGACCTCGGGGCGTTCAAGGTGCCGACGCTGATCGTGCACGGCACCGACGACCTGACGGTGCCGATCGAGGCCTCGGGCCGCGCCGCCGCCAAGGGCATCGCCCACTCGACGCTGATTGAATACGAGAGCGCGCCGCACGGCCTGTTCGCGACGGAGAAGGAGCGCCTGACGCGCGACCTGCTCGCCTTCCTGCGCCAGTGAAGCCGGCGGCGCGGCGGGTAGCCCCGCCGCGCTTCGTCGCAAACCGTCCGGAACCTTCGGGCTCAGCTACTTCTTCCCGGCGTTACCCGGGCCGTCCTTGATCGCGTCGCCCTCGTTCGCGGCCGCGTCCTTTTGCATCATGTCGGCGCACTGGGCGTCCATCTTTTTCATCATCGCGGCGTCGCCCTTGTTGGCGTCGGTCTTGGACATGTCCGCACGGAGCGCCGCATGAGCGCGTGTACCGGCTCACAACAAAAACAGCGCGCTATTGCAGCGCGCTGTTTTTTTTGACGTAAGCAGGCGACGAGCACGGACAGTCGCCGTGCAGCGTCGCCTCGGATTACGTCAGCGGGGCCGGCTCGGCCTCGTTGTCTTCAGCCGGCGACGTGAAACCGTCGCCGATCGTCAGCGGCTCCGAGGTTTCGTCGTCGCTGGCCAGACTCTGGATGAACCCGACGAACGACGCCCCGCTGGCGCCGGCGCTGTCGGGCACCGTGCCATCAGTGACGACCGGCCCACCGCCGTCATCGTCATCGTCGTCGTCATCCCAGCAACCGCCCAGGCCCAAGGCCAATCCCACTGTGAGGGCCAGGCCGACGGCCCGCAATCGCGAATTCGTATTCATGCTGATCTCCTTCGCGGTTACGGGAACGTCGTGCCGGCGGCTGCCGGCGGGTTGAAGTTGCCGGGCAGCGGCGTCGTCAGGTACGGGAACGTGACGCCGTAGTTGGCCGCGGTCTTGCGAACGCCATCGGTCAGGGCCAGGCCGCCGGCCGGCGCATCGGACGGCCTGCACCCGACCTTCAGCGTGTCGGTGGCGCCCGTGAGCACGCACAGCGCACCCATCACAACGCGCAAGGACACATCGGTCACGTCATCGGCCGGACGGCGGCCGTTGGGGTAGCCCGCCACGTCGCCGCCGGCCACGCCGAGCGCGTTCTGCGCGCCCGCCGCCGTCGCCGGCAATGACGTGTTCAGCCGCAGCAGTTCGCCGGGAACAACGTTGGCCGGCTGGTTGACGCCTTCGATGCCTTTCAGGAACACCGTCAGCAGGTCGGTCCGCGGAAAGTTGGTCGGCGCCAGAGCGGCTGGGAACAAAGTCTGGATCAGCGCCGGCAGCACCGGGTTGGTCACGTAGTCGGCAAAGTTCGTCGGATCGTTCTTCGGCTTGGAGGCGTTGAACTTGTCCTTGTCAACGGTGCCGATCACCAGCTCATTGACCAGCGGCATGCCCAGGCGCGAGACCTGCGTCCACGCACCGCCGCCGCGTGCGACACGGTTCAGGCCGGTCGGCGGC
>JANNJX010000228.1:0-6726 GCA_031396005.1 Burkholderiales bacterium | reverse complement strand
GGCTCAAGCCGCCTTGCCCAGCACCTGCTGCAACTCACCGGCCTGGTACATCTCCATCAGGATGTCCGAGCCGCCGATGAACTCGCCGTTGACGTAGAGCTGCGGGATCGTCGGCCAGTTGGCAAAGTCCTTGATGCCCTGACGCACTTCCTCGTCTTCGAGCACGTTGACCGTCTTTAGGTCATCGACGCCGCAGGCCTTGAGAATCTGGATCGCGCGGCCCGAAAAGCCGCACATGGGGAACTGTGCGGTCCCCTTCATGAAGAGCACCACACGGTTGTGTTGTACGAGGTCGCCAATGCGTTTTTGAGTGTCGCTCATGTGAGGGCGCCCACCGAAGGGCCAAAGCTTTGCGAAAGCCGTGGTTATACGGCTTTTCGACAAGGCCCGGCGCCGTTGCCCGCTACTTTAAAAGGCGTAGGACACGCCAACCTGCACCATCGGCGAAATGCGCAGCTCGCGCAGCAGGTCATCGAGCGACTGGTTGCCGTTTACACGCAAGCCGCCATTGCTGCCGCTGCGGCCTGCCAGGCCGAGATCGGCCGAAACGCCCCAGCCCCCGCGCACCGACAAACCGGACCAGCCGATGCCGATGTAGGGCACCGCCGCCCAAGGCTCAGCGGCGGATTCCAAGGCTGGTAACGCGCTGCGCGGCTGGCGAAGTTGGGTCACCGCCATACCCTGGTGACCGGCAAGCGCCGGCGTGCCGAGCGCCAGCGTGCGCTGGCCTAGCAGCACGCCGCTCGTAGCACGAAAGCCACTGCTCACTTGCCCCTGGCCGAGCCGAGCGCGACTGAAATAGTAGTCGCCCAGCAACACGCCGGCCTGTTGCTGCCATGAGGCGCTGCTGCCGTCGGCGGGCGGCGTGCTCGTGTTCATGCCGACGCGCGCTTGCAGCCGCGGGCCGAACTGGGCACGTTCGTCGAAGGTCAGTCCTTGGCCTTGGGCCCACACCGCTGGGGCAGCCAGCAGCGAGATCGCCGCAATCCAGCCGCGCCAGAAATGCCTGGGTGGAATGGAAACATGCGTCATGGCTGCTCCCCGCGGCACTGTCATCACCGGCTGAGCCGTCAACCGGGAGAGTGCGTCTGCTGCGAACGATGCTACGCCTGGCGAGCGGGCTTGGGGGGCACGGCAGTCGAGTAGCAATGCCGAGGTTGCGGGGTTTTGCTGATTCGCGTTGTCAATCGGCGTCAGAACCTGCAGCGGCCACCGGTCACGCGCGGCCGGGATCCCAGATCGCGGCGGGTGTGGATGTCGGTGAACCCGGCCTGCTCGAAGAGACGGCGCGTGGCGCCGCCCTGGTCGGTGCCATGCTCGACCAGCAACCAAGCGCCAGGATGCAGGTGCGACGGCGCGCCGTCGACGATGCGCCCGATGTCGGCCAGCCCATCGCCGCAGTCGTCGGCGGGCGTCAGCGCCATCGCTGGCTCGTGGAGCAGGGTCGCCAAGTGGGGATCGCCCGCTGCCACGTACGGCGGGTTGGACAGCGCGAGGTCAAAGTATCCGTCCGGCGCTGCCTGCCACCAGGCGCCTTGGTGCCACTCCACAACCAGCCCGAGCGACTGGCCATTGGCGCGCGCCACCGCCAGCGCAGTCTCGCTCAGATCGCTGGCGTGAACATCTGCGTGCGGGCAGCTCTGTTTGACGGCCAGCGCGATCGCGCCGCTGCCGGTGCCCAGATCGATCACCCTCGGCGTGGGCAGGCCGCCGAGCAGCTCCAGCGCCCAGTCCACGAGGGTCTCGGTGTCCGGGCGCGGCACCAGCACGTTCGGCGTGACACGCAGGGTCAGACCATGAAACTCGCGCTGGCCTAGCAGGTAGGCCAGCGGCTCGCCGGCGGCGCGGCGTTGCAGCAACGCGCTCAATGCCGGGGCCTGCTCGCCGAGCGCAGCCTCGCCGTGGGCGATGACCCAGGCCCGCGTCTGCTGCAAAACACGCGCGACGAGCAACTGAGCATCGAGGCGCTCGATGCCCAATTTGCGCGCCTCGGCCAGCGCCGCAGCGACGGTCGTCACATCACCGCCTGCCCGCTTTCGAGCGCCGCCAACTGCTGCGCCGCGCGCGCGGCCTGCAGCGCGCCGATCACTTCGTCCAAGTCGCCTTCCATCACCATGCCCAGCTTGTACAGCGTCAGGTTGATGCGGTGATCGGTGAGCCGGCCCTGCGGAAAGTTGTAGGTGCGGATGCGGTCCGAGCGGTCGCCGCTGCCGATGAGGCCCTTGCGCGTCGCGGCTTCCTTGGCTGCACGCTCGGTCTGGTCTTTGTCGCGCAAGCGTGCCAGCAGCACCGCCATCGCCTTGGCCTTGTTGCGGTGTTGCGATCGGTCGTCCTGGCATTCGGCGACGATGCCTGTCGGCAGATGCGTGATGCGGATCGCGCTGTCGGTCTTGTTGACGTGCTGGCCGCCGGCGCCGCTGGCGCGGAAAGTGTCGATGCGCAGCTCGGACGGGTTAATCTGCACCTCTTCGGCCTCGTCGGGCTCGGGCATCACCGCCACCGTGCAGGCGCTGGTGTGAATGCGGCCTTGGCTTTCGGTGGCCGGCACGCGCTGCACGCGGTGGCCACCGGACTCGAAGCGCAGCTTGCCGTAGGCGCCGGGACCTTCGATGCGCAGCACGATTTCCTTGTAGCCGCCGAGCTCGGCGGCGCTCTCGCTCATGACTTCGGTGCGAAGGCCGGCGCGCTCGCACCAGCGCAGGTACATGCGCGTCAGGTCGCCGGCAAACAGCGCCGATTCATCGCCGCCGGTGCCGGCACGGACTTCGACGAAGGCGTTGCGCTCGTCGTCCGAGTCTTTGGGGAGCAGCGCGGTCTGAAGCGCTGCCTGGATGGCGTCGAGGTCGGTTTGCGCGCTGGCGATCTCGTCTTTCGCCATCTCGGCGAACTCGGCGTCGCTTTGAAGGTCGCGCGCGGCGGCGAGATCACGCTCGCGCTGTTCGTAGCGGCGCAGCAGCGCGACGAGTGCGCTCGCCTCGGCCTGCTCCTTGGCCAGCGTGCGGTAGCGCTTCATATCGGCGCTGACGGCGGGATCGGACAGGCTCGCGTCGAGCTCGTCCAGGCGCATCGCCAAGCGCTCGAGTTGTTGTCGCAGGGAGTCTTTCATTTGTTCGTTCGATACAGCGCAGGCGTGACTGCGTCGATGCAGCCATGCACCAGCAACGCGTCGCTAGAGTTGCGTGTCGCCGCCGTCGGTCGGGCGCGGCGTGCGCCGCAGGAACAGGCGCGAGATCGAATCGGCGACCTGTGCGCGATGCTGTTCATCGACGGCGTTGAGTTCGGCATAGGCGCCGTGCAGCATCTTCTGCGTCAGGCTGCGCGCCATGGCGTCGAGCACGTCCTGCGGGTTGTCGCCGCGCGCCAGCGACTTGCGCGCACGCACCAGCTCGGTTTCACGCCAGGTGTCGGCCTGCTTGTTCAGCGCCTGGATCAGCGGCACGGTGGCGCGCTGGTCGAGCCAGTGGGCGAAGCTCTGCACGCCGGCGTCGATGATCGCCTCGGCCTGCTCGACCGCGGCCTGACGTTTTTCACCTGCGGTCTGCACCAGCGTCGACAGGTCATCGACGGTGTAGAGATAAACGTCAGCGAGCTTGGCGACTTCGGGCTCGATGTCGCGCGGCACCGCCAGATCGACCATGAACATCGGCCGCCGCCGCCGCGCTTTCAGCGCGCGCTCGACGGCGCCCAGGCCGATGATCGGCAGCGAACTCGCGGTGCACGAGACGACTATGTCGTAGCCGTGCAGCACCTCGGGCAGTTCGGCCAGGCGAAGGGCCTGGCCGCCGAAGCGTGCCGCCAGCGCCTCGCCGCGCTCCAACGTGCGGTTGGCCAGCGCCATCGACTTCGGCTGGCGCGCGGCGAAGTGCGTGGCGACGAGTTCGATCATCTCGCCGGCGCCGACGAACAGCACGCGCTGCTCGCGCAAATCCTCGAACAGTTGCGATGCCAGCCGAACGGCCGCTGCAGCCATGCTCACCGAGTGCGAGCCGATCTCGGTGCTGGTGCGCACCTCCTTGGCCACGGCGAACGAGCGTTGAAAGAGCTGGTGCAGCGTTGTGCCGAGCGTGCCGGCTTCGTCGGCCTCGCGCACGGCCTGCTTCATCTGGCCGAGGATCTGCGGCTCGCCGAGCACCATCGAATCGAGGCCGGCGGCGACACGAAACGCATGACGTGCCGCGGCACGGTTCTCGGCCGTGTAGGTGTAACCGCCGAGCTGGCTGGCGCTGACGCCGCCTTGTGTCGCCAACCACTCGGTGGCCGGCTGCACCAAGGCACCGACCTCATGCGCGTCGGCGGCCAAGTACAGCTCGGTGCGGTTGCAAGTGGAGAGCAGCGCGGCCTCAGGCGCGGCGCGTGATAGGCGCGAAGTCAGCGCGCGCAACGGGTCCTGCAGTTGATGCGGCGCGAACGCAAATCGGCCGCGCACATCCAGCGGCGCGGTCGTGTGGTTCAGGCCAAGGGTCAGAACGCCCATGTAGTGATTCTAGAATCTGCGCGTCGTTTAAGCTTATCCGTCCCCATGGGCCCGCTCGACGCCATCTGGCATGCACTCAACTTTTTCGCGCCGGCCCTCGGTCTGGCCGCGCTGGCAGCATCGATGGCCAAGCTGCTGTGGCGCCCCGAGCTGGCCGCGGTGTCCTGGGTTCGGCTGGCGTTGTGGGCGGCGTTGGCGGGCATGGCAGTGCTGATCGGCGGGCTGGTCGTTTTCGGCCGCGACGGCAAGATGGCGACCTATGCCGCGCTCGTCGTCGCGACGGCGAGCGCGCTCTGGGTGACGGGCTTCGTCAGACGTTGAGCGTTGCGGTTTCGTCAACCGCGACCTCACCGCGCAGCGAGTGCGGCAGGGCTTGCGTGATCGTCACGTCGATCAATCGGCCGACCAGGCGCGGCATGCCCTTGAAGTTGACGATGCGGTTGCACTCGGTGCGGCCCATCAGCTCCGTGGCGTCCTTGCGCGACGGGCCTTCGACCAGCACACGCTGCACCGTGCCGACGCGCGATGCGCTGATCGCGCGGGCCTGTGCTTCGATGCGTGCCTGAAGCCGCTGCAGGCGGGCGAGCTTGACGACCTGCGGTGTCTCGTCCGCCAAAGCCGCCGCCGGCGTGCCTGGCCGCGCCGAGAAGACGAACGAGAACGAACTGTCGAAGCCCACGTCGTCGATCAGCTTCATCGCTTTCGCGAAGTCGTCGTCGGTTTCACCGGGGAAGCCGACGATGAAGTCGGTGGACAGGCTCAACTGCGGCCGCACCGCGCGCAGCTTGCGCACGATGCTCTTGTATTCCACCCCCGTGTAGCCGCGTTTCATCGCCGCCAGGATGCGGTCGCTGCCATGCTGCACCGGCAAGTGCAGATGGTTCACCAGTTTCGGCAGGCGGCCGTAGGCGTCGATGAGCGCTTGGGTGAATTCATTCGGATGGCTGGTCGTGTAGCGGATGCGCTCGATGCCCGGGATGTCGTGCACATGGTCGAGCAGCAGCGCAAAGTCAGCGATCTCGCTCGTGCCGCCCATCGCGCCGCGATAAGCGTTGACGTTCTGGCCCAGCAGCGTCACTTCCTTCACGCCCTGCGCGGCCAAGCCGGCGACTTCGGTCAGCACGTCGTCCAGCGGCCGGTGCACTTCTTCGCCGCGCGTGTACGGCACGACGCAGTACGAGCAGTATTTCGAGCAGCCTTCCATGATCGAGACGAAGGCGCTTGCGCCGTCGACGCGGGCCGGCGGCAGATGGTCGAACTTCTCGATTTCCGGAAAGCTGATGTCGATCTGCGGCTTCGAACTTTCACGGCGCGCGTCGATCATCTGCGGCAGGCGGTGCAGCGTCTGCGGGCCGAAGACCAGATCGACGTACGGCGCGCGCTCGACCATGGCCGCGCCTTCCTGGCTGGCGACACAACCGCCGACGCCGATCAGCACGCCCTTTTGCTTCAGATGCTTGACCCGGCCGAGGTCGGAGAAAACTTTCTCCTGCGCCTTCTCGCGCACGGAGCAGGTGTTGAAGAGGATCAAGTCGGCCTGCTCTACATCACTCGTCGGCTCGTAGCCTTTGGCCACCCGCAGCACATCGGCCATCTTGTCCGAGTCGTACTCGTTCATCTGGCAGCCGAAGGTCTTGATGAAGACCTTCTTGACCTCGCCGTTGCCGCTCACGGCTTCGTCCAGCGCTGCAGCGTCGGGTCGAACTGCCAGCGCTGAGATTCTTCGAGCGTGCGCGGCCAGGGTTGGCGGCGCGCTTCCTCATCGCTCAGCAACCAGACCTCGCGCACCTGGCCCATGCCGTCGAGCGTGTAGTTCACCAGCATCTTCTGCTGCAACAGCGAGCCCGAGAGCTGGATCATGTTCTGCGGGTTGCGGATGCGCACGCCGGGCGACAGGCGCACCGGCTTGCCGTTGAGCAGCGCTTGCGGCGGTGCGACAACGACGAGCTCGCCACGCAGCGCGTTGTTCTCGAAGACGCGTTGCGCCTGGGCGGGCAGGGCCAACGCGAGTGCAGACAGAAAGATGAAGACACAGCGGTTCATGGTGTGGATCCAGGGGCTGTGGATGAAGAAAAGCCTGCGGCCATGAGGCATGGGCGCGAGCCGGGGCATCTGGTGGCGCTTCAGGGATTCGAACCCCGGACCTGCGGATTATGATTCCGTCGCTCTAACCGACTGAGCTAAAGCGCCTGAGCCACAAATTATAAAGGCGCTTCACCCCGGGACATGGCCCTCCCAGACTCCCAGGACTC
>JANNJX010000106.1:0-7094 GCA_031396005.1 Burkholderiales bacterium | reverse complement strand
CCCGCAAGGGCCCGCGCAAGTCTGCCGCCGCGCTGAAGAAATAAGTCTTTAAGGAACGCACATGGCCACCAAGGCACAACCGAACACCGCCGCACGCCGCGTCAGCAAGAAGGTTCGCAAGAACGTTTCCGACGGCATCGCGCACGTGCACGCGTCGTTCAACAACACCATCATCACCATCACCGACCGCCAGGGCAGCGCGCTGTCGTGGGCCTCGTCGGGCGGACAGGGCTTCAAGGGCTCGCGCAAGAGCACGCCCTTTGCAGCGCAGGTCGCTGCCGAGAACGCAGGCCGCGCGGCGCAGGAGCAGGGCATCAAGAACCTCGACGTGCGCATCAAGGGCCCAGGCCCGGGACGTGAATCGAGCGTGCGTGCGCTGGCTTCGCTGGGCATCCGCATCAACTTGATCTCGGACGTGACGCCGGTGCCGCACAACGGGTGCCGTCCGCAAAAGCGTCGAAGGATCTAAGCAATACGCGGGCACGGCGTGCCTTAGGCATGCCGTATTTCCTGTTTGCGATAACCCACCGCTCGAGCGCACACAACAACATTCGCCGAGCTCGCGCAGCACAACGGCTGCGTCAGTTGACATAGAAGGAAGCAAGCAAGTGGCACGTTATCTCGGCCCCAAGGCCAAACTCTCCCGCCGTGAAGGCACCGACCTGTTCCTGAAGAGCGCGCGCCGCGCCATCAGCGACAAGTCGAAGTTCGAATCCAAGCCCGGCCAGCATGGCCGCACCAGCGGCTCGCGCACCAGCGACTTCGGCCTGCAACTGCGCGAGAAGCAGAAGGTCAAGCGCATGTATGGCGTGCTGGAGCGCCAGTTCCGCCGCTACTTCGCCGAGGCCGAGCGCCGCAAGGGCAACACCGGCGCGACGCTGCTGCTGCTGCTCGAGTGCCGGCTCGACAACGTCTGCTATCGCATGGGCTTCGGCAGCACACGCGCCGAAGCGCGCCAACTGGTCTCGCACCAGGGCATCACGGTCAACGGCAAGGTTGTCAACATCCCGTCATACTCGGTGAAAGTCGGCGACGCGGTCGCGGTGCGCGAAAAATCAAAGA
Source organism: Burkholderiales bacterium (assembly GCA_031396005.1). GTDB lineage: Bacteria > Pseudomonadota > Gammaproteobacteria > Burkholderiales > Burkholderiaceae_C > CADEEN01. The sequence continues at coordinate 6,032 of JANNJX010000106.1, read as the reverse complement.
AGCAACTGCGCGTCATCGATGCGCTGAAGCTCGCCGAATCGGTGGGCATGCCGGCGTGGGTGAAGGTCGATGCGACCAAGCTCGAAGGCGTGTTCAGCAAAGCGCCCGACCGCGACGAGTTCGGCGCCGAGATCAACGAATCGCTGATCGTTGAACTCTATTCAAGATAAACAGGAAAGCGGGATCGCGGCGTTACCGCGACCCTGTCCGAAGGTGGCTTCGCCGGGCGCTGCCTTCTTTACACACGCCCGGCATGGTCCATCAGCCTTATCGGTGTAACGAGCCGAGGGTATTGAGAGGAACAAGACAAGACATGCAAACCAATCTACTGAAGCCCAAGTCCATCAATGTCGAGCCGCTCGGCGGCCACCGTGCCAAGGCCACGCTGGAGCCGTTCGAGCGCGGCTACGGCCACACGCTGGGCAACGCGCTGCGGCGCGTGCTGCTGTCGTCGATGGTCGGCTACGCGCCGACCGAAGTCACGATCGCCGGCGTGCTGCACGAGTACTCCACCGTCGACGGCGTGCAGGAAGACGTCGTCCACATCATGCTCAACCTGAAGGGCGTGGTCTTCCGTCTGCACAACCGCGACGAAGTCACGCTGGTGCTGCGCAAGGAAGGCGAGGGCCCGGTCACGGCCGCCGACATCCAGACGCCGCACGACGTCGAGATCGTCAACCCGCAGCACGTCATCGCGCACCTGGCGCATGGCGGCAAGCTCGACATGCAGATCAAGGTCGAGAAGGGCCGTGGCTATGTGCCGGGCAACCAGCGCCGCTTTGGCGACGAGCCCACCAAGAGCATCGGCCGCATCGTCCTCGACGCCTCGTTCGCGCCGGTCCGGCGCGTCAGCTACGCGGTCGAAAACGCGCGCGTCGAACAGCGCACCGACCTCGACAAGCTGGTCATGGAGATCGAAACCAACGGCGCGATCAGCCCCGAAGAAGCGATCCGCGCCTCGGCCAAGATCCTCGTCGAGCAGCTCGCGGTCTTCGCGCAGTTGGAAGGCAGCGACCTTGCGGCCTTCGACCAGCCGACGCCAACCCGCAACAACCAGTTCGATCCGATCCTGCTGCGCCCGGTCGATGAGTTGGAGCTCACCGTGCGCTCGGCCAACTGCCTGAAGGCCGAGAACATTTACTACATCGGCGACCTGATCCAGCGCACCGAGACCGAACTGCTGAAGACGCCGAACCTGGGCCGCAAGAGCCTGAACGAGATCAAGGAAGTGTTGGCATCGCGCGGCCTGACGCTCGGCGCGCGGCTCGAGAACTGGCCTCCCCAGGGATTGGACAAGCGATAAAAGATCAAGGACACGGCGCTCGCACCGTGTTTGCTGTTGGCGATCACGCAACCCGGCAGTACCTGACACGGCTGCCGGACACATCAAAGGAACTCGACATGCGCCACCGTCACGGACTCCGCAAACTCAACCGCACGAGCAGCCATCGCCTGGCGATGCTGCGCAACATGTGCAATTCGCTGATCACGCACGAAGCGATCAAGACCACGCTGCCCAAAGCCAAAGAGCTGCGCATGGCGGTCGAGCCGCTGATCACGTTGGCCAAGGAGCCGACGCTGGCGCACAAACGCCTCGCCTTCGACCGCACACGTGACCGTGACGTGGTGGCCAAGCTCTTCGGTGAACTCGGCCCGCGCTACAAGGCGCGCCCTGGCGGCTACACGCGCATCTTGAAGATGGGCTTTCGCGTCGGCGACAACGCACCGATGGCGTTTGTCGAACTCGTCGATCGCCCCGAGCCCAAGGCCGAAGATGCGCAGACCGGCGCCGAGTGAGGCGCATCGCTCTGCTAGAATTAAGACACTGACGCGGGGTGGAGCAGCCTGGTAGCTCGTTGGGCTCATAACCCAAAGGTCGCAAGTTCAAATCTTGCCCCCGCAACCAAATTCAGCGAACGCCAACCCCCCGGTTGGCGTTCTTGTTTCTGCGCATAGAGTGCTTGCCGTTAGCGCCATGTGGACCCGCCGTCATGTCGTGAATCTGTTTGCGCTGTGCAGCGCGGCAACGGCCGTTGGCGCGCAGACCGGAGGCCGCCTGACGGTTGCCGCCGCATCCGACCTGCGCTTTGCGCTCGAAGAGGCATTGCTGCCGTTCCGCAGCGCACAGCTTGGCGCGACCATCGACGTGGTCTATGGCGCCTCGGGCAAGCTGGCGGCGCAACTGCGCAACGGGGCGCCGTTCGATGTCTTCCTCTCGGCCGACATCTTCTTTGCGCGCGAGCTGCACGAGGCGGGCGTCGCCACCACCGCGCCCCGCGTCTACGCCATCGGCCGCCTGGCCGCATGGAGCACCGATGCCGCACTGGGCCGCCTGCCGCTGGCGGCTCTGGTGCGAGACACGCGTGTCAAGCGCTTCGCCATCGCCAACCCGGAGCACGCACCGTACGGCCAGCGAGCGATGCAGGCGTTGCGATCGCAGGGGCTGGAGGCCGATGCGGCGCCCAAGCTCGTCCTGGGCGACAACGTGGCGCAGGCTGCCACCTTCATCGACAGCGGCGCGGCGCAAGCGGGAATCGTTGCCCACTCGCTCGTGCTGTCGCCGGCGCTGGCGGGCAAGGGCGCCTGGACACTGATCCCGCAGCAGTGGCACCTGCCGCTCGAGCAAGCCTTCGTCGTCGCGCGCCGCGCCGCCGACAACCCGCTGGCCACCGCCTTCGTGCGCCACCTCGAAGCGCCACCGACGCGCGAACTGCTGCGCCGTTACGGCTTCTCGCTGCCGGAGCCAGCGCCGCGCATTTGATGCCGTGGTGGCCGCTATGCTCTGTCGATGAGCGCGGGAGATTGGCAAGCCATCGGTGTCACGCTGCGGCTGGCCGCGGTGACGACGCTCTTGCTGCTCGCGCTCGGCACGCCGCTGGCGTGGTGGCTGGCGCGCACGCGCTCACGCGCCGCGAGCGCGGTCGAGTCGCTGGTCGCGCTGCCTTTGGTGCTGCCACCCACCGTGCTCGGCTTTTATCTGTTGGTGTGGATGGGGCCACGGGGCGGCATCGGGCAGGCGCTCGCAGCGCTCGGTCTGCCGCCGCTCGTCTTCAGCTTCTGGGGGCTCGTCGTGGCATCGGTCATCAGCTCGCTGCCGTTCATGGTGCAGCCGCTGCGCGATGCGTTCGCTGGCGTTCCCGCGCGCGTGCTCGACGCGGCGGCCACGCTGCGCGCGTCGCCGCTCGATGCGTTCTTCAGCGTCGCCGTGCCGCTGGCGCGACGCGGGTTCCTGTCGGCGCTTACGCTGACCTTTGCCCACACCGTCGGCGAGTTTGGTGTCGTGTTGATGGTCGGGGGCAACATTCCTGGCGCGACGCGCGTGCTGTCGATCGCCATCTACGACCACGCCGAATCGATGAACCATGGCGCCGCCCATGCGCTGGCCGGCGGGCTGCTTCTGGCGTCGTTCGCCGCGCTGCTGGCGCTGAACCTGGCCAATCGCCGCCGCGTGCTTATCGCCAGATGACGATCGAAGCGCGATTGCAGTTGCAGCGGCCCGGCGGCTTTGCACTCGACGTCGATCTGTCGTTGCCCGGGCGTGGCGTCAGCATGCTGTTCGGCCGCTCAGGCTGCGGCAAGACGACGCTGCTGCGCTGCCTGGCCGGGCTCGAGCGCGCGGCGCGCGGCCGCGTCGTCGTCGGCGGCGAGGTGTGGCAGGACGAATCGAGCTTCGTGCCGCCGCAGGCGCGCGCGGTCGGCGTCGTCTTCCAGGACGCGGCGCTGTTTGAACACTTGAGCGTGCGCGGCAACCTCGACTACGGCCAGCGCCGCATCCCGCGCGGCCAGCCCAGACCGGCGCTCGATGCGGCGATCGAGCTGCTCGGCATCGAGTCGCTGCTGGCTCGCCGGCCGGCGAGCCTGTCTGGCGGCGTGCGCCAGCGCGTGGCGCTCGCGCGCGCGCTGGCGATGGCGCCGCGCCTGTTGCTGCTCGACGAGCCGCTGGCCGCCCTCGATGCGCAGCGCAAACGCGAAGTGATGCCGTTTCTCGACCGCCTGCACCAGTCGCTCGCGCTGCCGATGGTTTACGTGACGCATGCACTCGCCGAAGTCATGCGGCTGGGCGACCACGTGCTGTCGATGCAGGACGGCCGCATCACCGCCAGCGGCGCCACGCTGCAGATGCTGTCGCAGCTCGAGGGGCCGTTGGCGCAGGACGAGGACGCCGGCGTCGTCTTGGCCTGCACGGTGGGCGCACGCGATGCGCGATGGCATCTGGCGCGCATGGACTTCGACGGCGGCTCGCTGGTCGTGCGCGACGGCGGTCACGCCCTCGGCGCCGCATTGCGCGTGCGCGTACCGGCGCGCGACGTCAGTCTGGCCCTTGCCGAACCGAAGGACAGCAGCATCGTCAACACCTTGCGCGGCGAGGTGCGCGCGCTGGTGCCGGACATCCATCCGGCCGCCGCGCTGGCGCTGGTGCAGATCGGCAACGCGTCGCTGATCGCACGGCTGACGCACCAGTCGGCCGACAGGCTGCGCCTGGCGCCGGGCGTGGCGGTGTGGGTGCAGATCAAGTCGGTGGCGCTGCTGGAGTGACTTCGCTCGACACGTAACGTCGGCGCACGAGCGCGGCGAAAGCAGTAGGCTGCGCGCCCCTGCTGGGCCTGTCGAGAAGGCAGCGCAGTGTCGCCAGGTCCAGCCCCAACGCAAAGCGGGTCTGTGTCTTGCCGCAGACGATGCCCATCAGACGGGTCGGTCGATGCCATGTCACACCACAGCACTGTCTTCAATGCTTGGCACACGGCCTGCGCCTATGCCGATGCCGTGGCCACTTCAAACGCAGCCGCGCCGTCCTGGCAAGCGCACCAGGCGCTGCGCCTCGAGGAGTTGCTGCGCGACGCAGCGCTGCGCGCGCCGGTGTACGCGCAACGCTTGCATGCGGCGGGGCACGGTGCGAGCGCGCACGACACGTTGCAGCGCCTGCGCCCCATGCACAAGCGCGAACTGATGCAGCACTTCTCCGATTGGGTCACCGACTCCGCATTGGCGCTGCCGGCGTTGCGCGCCTTCGTGCGCGAGCGCAGCACGCGCGGCGAGGCGTTTCTGGGCCGCTACGTGGTCTGGGAGAGCTCGGGCAGCAGCGGCGAGCCGGCGCTGTTCGTGCAGGATGAGCGCTCGCTGGCCGTGGCCGACGCGCTCGAAGCGGCGCGTGGGCCGGCCTCGTTGGCCGCGCGGGGTGGGTGGTTCGACTCGTTGCCGGGCGCCGGCCTCGAACGCATCGCACTCGTCGCCGCCACCGACGGGCACTTCGCGAGCGTCGTTGCTTTCGAGCGCGCGCGCGAGTTGAACCCCTGGTTCGGCGCGGCCTCGCGCAGCTTCTCGTTCTTGCAGCCGCTGCCGCAACTCGTCGCGCAACTCACCGCCTTCGCACCGACCGTGCTCGCCAGCTACCCGAGCATGGCCTGGGTGCTGTCTGAAGAGCAGCGCCGCGGGCGGCTGCGGATCGCGCTGCAAGCGCTGTGGACCGGCGGTGAGACGCTGACGCCGGCGACGCGGCGCGCGCTCGGCGAGCGGTTTCATGCGCCGGTGCGTGACAACTACGGCGCCAGCGAGTGCTTCATCATGGCCAGCGAATGCCGCTGCGGCCGCCTGCATCAGAACGCCGACTGGGTGATCCTGGAGCCCGTGGACGACGCCGGCCGTGCAGTGGCGCCGGGCGAGTTCGGTGCGACGACGCTGCTGACCAACCTGTCCAACCACGTGCAGCCCATCATCCGCTACGACCTCGGCGACCGCATGCGTGTCGTGCCGGGGGATTGCGCCTGCGGCAGCGCGCTGCCGGTGATCGAAGTGCAAGGCCGCGCCGACGACGTGCTGACGCTCGAAGACGCGAACGGCCACGAAGTGCACCTGGCGCCGCTGGCGCTGATCAGCGTGCTCGAAGACGAAGCGGGCGTCTTCGATTTCCAGTTGTGCCAGCGCGGGCCGAGGGCGCTGCGGCTCGATGTCTACGGCGGCCCGCACAAGCTGCACCAGGACGCGGCGGCGGCATTGCGCAAGTTCCTGCGCGCGCAGGGCCTGGGCACGACGCG
>JANNJX010000076.1:0-10564 GCA_031396005.1 Burkholderiales bacterium | reverse complement strand
GGGCCTGCCGACCTACGGCACGCCCTGACCCGTGACCGCGTTGTCGGCCAGGATCTTCTTCTTCTCGTAGGTGACCTTCATGAACTCCTTGGGGTCGGCGATGTTGCCGACGCCCTTGGTGCCACGCACCGCGATCGCCTTCAGGTTCTTGCTGCCCATCACAGCACCGACGCCGGAGCGGCCCGCGGCGCGGTGCAGGTCATTGACGACCGCAGCGAACAGCACCTGGTTCTCGCCGGCCAAGCCGATCGAGGACACGCGGATCAACGGATCCTGGTGTTGTTTCTTGATCGTCTCCTCGGTGTGCCAGACGCTCTGACCCCAGAGGTGGGCCGCGTCGCGCAACTCTGCCTTGTCGTCCTCGATGAACAGGTACACCGGCTTGGCCGACTTGCCTTCGAAGATGACCATGTCCCAGCCGGCCATCTTCAGCTCGGCGCCCCAGTAGCCGCCGGAGTTCGAGCACGCAATCGCGCCGGTCAGCGGGCCTTTGGTGACGACCGTGTAGCGGCCGCCGGTGGAGGCCATCGTGCCGGTCAGCGGGCCGGTGGCCCAGATGATCTTGTTGGCCGCCGACAGCGGATCGACCTTCGGATCGACCTCCTGCACGATGTACTTGGTGGCCAGACCGCGCGAGCCGAGATAAGCGCGCGCCCAGTCCTTGTTAGTGGGCTCGCTCTTGCAAGTGCCCGCGGTGAGATCGACGCGAAGAATTCTTCCTGCCCAGGACATGTGTGTTCTCCTTAAGCCGCGGGCTGGTTGCCGAGCTTGTCGGCCCAGGCCTGCATCTTGTTCAGACCGGTCCAGTTGGCATCGACATAGGTGATCGCGCCGGTCGGGCATGCATCGGCGCACGCCGGCTCGCCGCCACAAAGGTCGCACTTCTGCACCTTGCCGGTTTCCTGCACGTAGTTGATCGTGCCGAACGGGCAGGCGATCGTGCAGACCTTGCAGCCGACGCAGGTGCTCTCGTTGACAACCTTGGCGCCGGTCATGTGGTCGATCGTGATCGCTTCCACTGGGCAGGCATGCAGGCACCAAGCTTCATCGCACTGCGTGCAGGTGTAGGGCACCTTGCGGCCGGTGTGATGGAAGTCGAAGACCTTGATGCGGCTCTTGGCCGGTGCGTAGGTGGCGTAGTTCTCGAACGAACACGCCATTTCGCATTGGAGGCAGCCGGTGCATTTCTCCGGGTTGATGTGCAAGGTCTTCTGCATGAGTGCTCTTCCTTGGTGGGATGACGGTCGGCTACCACAGCACGCGCACGATCGCGCAGCACCATGTCCGTTGGGGCCTATCTTCGGCAGGGCCTATGCACGCGCCTACCTAGGCCTAACCCTAGTCGGCTTGCTCCACGATGCGACAGCCCAGCGCCGTCAGCGCCGCTGGGCCGCCCCAAGGTGATGACACTCCCCTCGGGGGACGCGAACGCAGTGAGCCTGGGGTCAACATTCATTCAAGGCGCCCGCCAGCTCAGCTTGGCCTTGGCGAAAATGCGGCCGAGCTCGCCGCTCGTCGCCAGCGTGTTGATCGCGCCCTGCACTGCCAGCGCCAGATCGGTCGCTTCGCGCTTGACCGCGCAGCCGATCGTCCAGCCGTCGCGCAGGCGCGGCACGGGCAACGGTTCGATGACAAAGCGCGTATCGCCGGCGAGCTCGCTTTCGAACTGCGACAACTGCCCCGCCGCCGCCGCCACGTCGCCGCTCTTCAGCGCCCGCACCGCGGCGGCGCCGTCTTTGGCCGTGGTGACCAGTTGATCGCGCCACGCGCCGCCGTCGGCGCCGGTCATCAGCCACCAGGCCAGACTCTGCGCCGACACCGCAATCTTCTGGCCGACATAGTCGGCCCGCGCCTCGCCCTTGGGCAGGCGCTGGACGTCGCGCGCCATCACCAGGCGCTCGCGGTAGTACGGCGCAAGGATGTGCACGCGCGGGTTGTTGCGCATCAGCGGCGCATCCACCGGCACGTGCAGCAGCACATCGGCCGGGCCGAAGCCGAGGTCATGGCCGCGCCAGACCATGTTGCGCAGGTCGTCGTCCATGTTCTCGCCGGCGCTGAACGGCAGCAACGACAGCTCGAGGCCGAGCGTCTTGGCCAAGGCCCGCGCCAGATCGACGTCGATACCCTCGCCGCCCACCGAAAACGGCGGCAGTTCCTGGTAAACCGCCACGACGAGCCGGCCGCGAGCGCGGATGCGCTCCAGCGCCGGCGCCTCCTGCTGTGCGAACGCCGCCGCGCCGACTGCCGCCAATGCCGCGAGAGCCGCGCGGCGTGACAGGTCGATCACAGCGGCTTCTCGCGCCGTGCCTTCAGACAACTCCTGGTCGCCCACACCGCCTCCTGCTCTCGAACACCGTCGAACGGCGGCATCGTACGTGGGCAGCGACTGCAGAGCACGTGCCATGGGCGAGTGTGGCGGCTCGACACGATGTCGGTGTTTAAATCGCTTGTACCGTTTCGATTTCGGACGCAAGCTCCGCCGCCGCGCTGACCTGTGTCACGCGGCGAAGAGCACAACACCGTCCACAGGGCCGAGGAACACATGCCGTGACCGTGAGTCCCCACACTGCGCGCTCGCGTCGCGCCGTCGATGAGCCGTACCGGCCGATCGCCGCCGCGCTGCAACTGCCCACCGCCCACGTTGCCACCATCGACCAGTCGCATGAGCGCTGCGCCACGCTCGGCTTGTCGCGCTTCGAACAACCCGACCTGTCGCCACAAGGCCGCGCCGACCTGACGATCACGCGCGAGCGCAACCTGCGCCTGCATGCGCACGCCGCGCCGGTGATGGAGATGCTGCACGAACAGATCGTGCAGACTCAGAGCATGGTCGTGCTCTGCGACGCCACGGGCACCATCATCCATTCGATCGGCGACGACGACTTTCTGTCGCGCGCCAGCAAGGTCGCGCTGGCGCCGGGCGTGGACTGGAGCGAGCAGGCCAAGGGCACCAACGCCATCGGCACGGCGCTGGTCGCCGAAACGCCGACGCTCGTCCACGCCGACGAGCACTTCATGCACGCCAACCATTTCCTCACCTGCTCGGCAGCGCCCATCCTCGACCCGCGCGGCAACATCCTGGGCGTGCTCGACGTCACCGGCGACCAGCGCAGCTACCACCAGCACACGATGGCACTGGTGCGCATGAGCGCGCGCATGATCGAGAACCACTGGCTGTCGGACGACTTCCGGCATGTCATGCGGCTGCACTTCCACACCCGCGCCGAGTTCATCGGCACGCTGATGGAAGGCATCCTGGCGGTCACGCCCGACGGCAAGATCGTCGGCGCGAACCGCAGCGCACTCGAGCAATTGACGATGAGCGGCGCTGCCGTGCGCATGCATTCGCTGCCGAGCCTGCTCGGCACCACCGTCGGCGCGCTGGTCGAGCACTTCCGCTCGCCGCTGGCCACGCCGCTGCTCGCGCGCACCGCCGACAACCGGCAGGTCCACGTCACGGCGCGCTTCAACTTTCCGGCGTGGCACAGCACCGCGGGCGCTGACGCCGCGAGCGACGCAACGCCATCGATGAGCGGCATGAGCATCAACCCTGCGCCGCCGCAGCGCAGCGCCCCTGCACCGCGCAGCCACGCTGCCGAGCCGATCGGCCTGGCCGCCCTGACCACCGGCGACGCGCAGATGGCCGCCATCGCCGCCAAGGTGCGGCGCGTCATCGACCGCGACATCCCGATCCTGATCCTGGGCGAAACCGGCACCGGCAAGGAGCTTCTGGCACGCGCCATCCACCAGGAGTCGCAGCGCGCGCGGCAGCCGTTCATCGCCGTCAACTGCGCCTCTATTCCCGACACGCTGATCGAGTCCGAACTCTTCGGCTACGAAGAAGGCGCCTTCACCGGCGCGCGGCGCAAGGGCGCTGTCGGCAAGATCGTGCAAGCCGACGGCGGCACGCTGTTCCTGGACGAAATCGGCGACATGCCGATCGCGTTGCAGGCGCATCTGCTGCGCGTGCTGCAGGAGCGGCAGGTGGTGCCGCTGGGCAGCAACAAGGCAGTGGCGGTCGACGTGGCCATCGTCTGCGCGACGCACCGCAACCTGCGCGAGATGATCGCCGCGCAAACCTTTCGCGAAGACCTGTACTACCGCTTGAACGGCCTGGCCGTGAAGCTGCCGGCGCTGCGCGAGCGCAGCGACCTGACGGCGCTGGCGGAGCGCATCGTCGAGCGCGAAACGCAGTGCAGCCTGGCCTTGTCGCCGGAAGTGGCGGCGTTGCTGGCGCGCTGTCCATGGCCGGGCAACGTGCGCCAGCTGTTCAACGTGCTGCGCACCGCCTGCGTCATGGCCGCCGGCGAACCATGCATCCGGCGCGAGCATCTGCCGGACGACTTTCTCGACGAGATCAACGCGGCCGCCCGCACGCCGAACGCCGCGGCCCAGCGACGCGCCGACACCGCTGATGCCGCAGCAGCGGCGGTCTTGCCGGCCGACAGCACGGCCGGCCGCTCGCTCGACGACATCGAGATCGACGCCATCCGCCGCACCCTCGAATCGGCCGGCGGCAACATCTCCGCAGCCGCAAAGCGACTGGGCATCAGCCGCAACACGATCTACCGCAAGCTGCGCTGGAACGAGCCTCGCGGCTAGATTTATCGAGGCGGCCACCACCGTCGCGTCGTCGCCGCTCGACTGCGTGCTGCGAACCGCGGTATCGAGCACAAGCCAGTAGCCGAGGAGAACAACAGCATGTGCCACAGCGCCGCGGGTAATCCCTGCTTCAGTCTTGAACGCGTCTGCGTTGCAGTGACACAGGATGCGCCGAAAGACAGACGCGGGGCATGCCAGCCCGGCGGCACGTGTCTTGCACCCTGCTCCATCATGCACACCAAGTCAGAAGACAAACACGCTCCTCGGCAAGAAGGGTGGAAGGCAGCCACGGCATGAAGGTGCGTGTGCAAGGGACGAGCCCACAGCGAGCACAGCGCATGCCGTCGCTGATGCTGTCGCCTGGCAACGAGGACGACGCCTGGTGCCGCGTCGGCGCGACGCGAGGCGCGGTTGGCGACGACGACAGCGCGACAGTGGTGCTGACCGGCATGCAGCGTGACCAGGTCAGCGGCCTGCTCGATCTGCGCGACGGCGCGCCGATCGATCTCTACGCCACGCCGGCGGTCTTCGAACACCTGACGTTGACGCTGCCGCTGCTGCCGGTGCTGCAGCAGTTCTGCGGCGTGCAGTGGCATCTGATTCCCGTGGCCGGCGAGCAGCGGGCGGCCGACTTCGCCATCGAGCGTTGGCCTTCGCTGGTCTTCACCGCGCTGACGACCGGAGACGTCACCGGCGAGCGCATCGCGCTGGCGGTGCGCGACGAGCGCTCGCAGGCGCGGCTGTTCGTCGTCCACGGCCAGAGCCTCGACTCGGCGGCGTTTGATGCGATGCTCGACTGGATGAAGGACGCCGACTGCGTGGTCATCGACCGCGCGCCGCAGGGCACCAACACGCGCTGGCTCGACCGCCTGGCCGGCGTCGCCAGCCCGCGCAAGCTGCTGCTCGACGCCAACGGCAGCGACCGCTCGCTGTTCAGCGCCCGCGGCATCGAGTGCGCGCAAGGGGCGATGGAGTTCGAGTTGTGACGGCCTCGATCGACGTGCAAACGCTGACCAAACGCTACGGCGCCCGCATCGCGCTCGACGGCCTCACGCTGTCGATCGCACCGCGCTGTTTCGCCGCGCTGCTCGGCCCCAACGGCGCCGGCAAGTCGACGCTGTTCCAGATCCTCACCGGCCTGTTCGCCGCCGATGGCGGCGAGGCCCTGATCGCAGGCCACTCGATCCGCAAAGAGCCAGTGGCCGCGCTGGCCGCGCTCGGCGTCGTCTTCCAGCAGTCGTCGCTCGATCTGGACCTCTCGGTCGAGCGCAACCTGCGCTTTCACGCCGCGCTGCACGGCCTGTCGCGCGCGCTCGCCGGCGAACGCATCGAACAAGGCTGTGCCGCGCTCGGTATCACCAAGGACCGCCAACGCGCCGTGCGCGAACTCTCCGGCGGCAACCGGCGCAAGGTCGAACTGGTGCGCGCACTGCTGCACCGTCCCGCCGTGCTGTTGATGGACGAGGCCAGCGTCGGCCTCGACCCGGCGTCGCGGCGCGACCTGCTGGCCGCGCTGCGCGCCGACGTTGCCGAGCGCGGCACGACGGTGCTGTGGGCGACGCACCTGGTCGAAGAAGCGGTGCAGGCCGATCGCGTGCTCGTCCTGCACCAAGGCAAATTGATCGCCGACGGCACGCCGCCGGACGTCACCGCCGCGCTCGGCGAGCCAACGCTCGAAGCCGGGTTCATTCAACGCACCACACGCAAGGAGACAGCCGTCGCATGAAAGCTCTCATCGCCCTGTTGTTCACCGGTTTCACCGGCAGCGCCCTGGCTCAGCCGACGATCTGGGTCTCCAGCGAAAAAGACAACGCGCTGGCCGTGATCGATGCGGCCACGCTGGCCGTGCAGCCGCCGATCGCCACCTGCAAACGCCCGCGCCACATGCAGCTCTTGCCCGGCGGCAAGCAGTTGCTCGTCGCCTGCGCCGAGTCGCATGCCGCCGACCTGATCGACGTCGCCACGCGCAAGAGCGTGCGCCGCGTGCCGCTCGGCGATGATCCGGAGGCCTTCGACCTGTCGCCCGACGGCAAGACGCTCTACGTCAGCAACGAAGACGAAGGCGCCCTGGGCTTCGTCGATCTCGCCAGCGGCAAGATGACCAAGCAGGTGCCCGTCGGCAAGGAGCCCGAAGGCGTCAAGGCGAGCGCCGACGGCAAGCTGGTCTACGTCACCTCGGAAGTGGCGAACATGGTTCATGTCGTCGACGTGGCCACGGCCAAGGTGCTGCACAACATCAAGGCCGGCAAGCGACCGCGGCGCATGGCGATCACGCCCGACGGGGCGGAACTCTGGGTCACCAACGAACTCGACGCCAGCGTCAGCATCATCTCGACCAAGGACCACGCGGTGATCCACACGCTCAAGTTCACGCTGCCCGGCGCGCGGGCGCAGGACATCACGCCGGTCGGCATCGTGATGACGAAGGACGGCAAGCGCGCTTTCATCGGCATGGGCCGTGCCAACCACGTCGCCTTCGTCGATGTCGCGCAGCGCAAGGTGACGCAGATGGTGCTGGCCGGCAAGCGCGTCTGGAACGTCGCACTCGACAAGGCTGAAGCGCGGCTGTATGTCGTCAACGGTTTGTCGGATGACATGACGGTGATCGACGTTGCGTCGGCCAAAGCGCTGAAGACGGTGCCCGTGGGCCGCGTGCCGTACCAAGCGCTGGTCGTTGAGTGATGCGCTGGGCCATCGTTCTGGCGCTGGCGCCGTCGTGTGCAGTGGGCGCCACGTTGAAGGCCACGCTGATCGCGCCGGCCGACGATCCGCGGCTCGAACGTACGCGTATTGAGCGCGCTTACTTCGGCCACCCGGGCGGCCCGGCCGAGCATGGGCTCAAACTCGGGCTCGACGAAGCTAGGTTCGAACTCGACGCCGGCAAGACCGCGGTCGCGCTCGACGTCAAGGGCGCCGACACGCGCGACGCCGCGCGCGCCGCCGCACTCGCCGCCGAGACGGGCGGCGCGGCCGTGCTCATCACCGACCTCGATGCGGCATCGACGCTGGCCGTCGCCGACGCGGTCAAGCTGCCGGTGTTGAACGTCGGCCTGGCCAGCGACGCGTTGCGGCAGAGCGATTGCCGCGCCAACCTCTTTCACCTGCTGCCCAGCGAGCGCATGCGCAGCGATGCGCTGGCGCAGGCGCTGGTCGCGCGCAAGTGGACCAACGTGCTCGTGCTCATCGGCCCGAGTGCGGAAGATGCCGCGCGCGCCGCCACCGCGCAGGCATCGATGAAGCGCTACGGCATCAAGGTGGTGGCGACGAAACCGTTCAAGATCTCCGCCGACCCGCGCGAGCGCGATCTCGGCAACCCGTTGTTGCTCACCGCAGGCGGCCTGGCGTACGACGCAGTCTGGGTGATCGACAGTGACGGCGAGTTCGCGCGCTCGCTGCCGTACCGCACGTCGCTGCCGCGGCCGGTCGTCGGCGATGCCGGCTTGACGGCACTCGCATGGCACGCGCAGTTCGAGCGCTTCGGCGCACCGCAGGTCGTGCGCCGTTTTGCCAAAGCCCACAACCGCACGATGACGGCGCACGACTTCGCCTCGTGGATGGCCGGCCGCGCGCTCGTCGCCGCGGCGATCGCGGCGCCGAACGGGCCGAACGCGGCTTGGAGCAAGGCCCTTGCCGCCAACGAACTCGACGGCAGCAAAGGCGTGACGATGAGCTTTCGCCCCTGGGACGGGCAACTGCGCCAGCCGCTGCTGCTGACCGACGGCCAGGGCGTGATCGGCCAGGCGCCGGCCGACGGCGTGCTGCATCCGAAGAACACGCTCGACACGCTCGGCACCGACGCGCCGGAAAAACTCTGCAAAGCAAGAATGTGACTCACCCCCGACGCGGCTTCGCCGCCTCCCCCTCAAGGGGGCACCGCTGGCGGCCCGGCGAAGCCGGATCCGCGGCGGTTGCTTGGGTAGCCGCCGCATGAGACACGCGCTGCAAGCACTCGGCGCCATCGTCGCCCGCGAACTGTTCATGTTCTCGCGCCAGTACGGCCGTCTGGTCTCGGCGCTGGTGCGTCCGCTGCTCTGGCTGGCCGTCTTCGCCGCCGGCTTTCGCAACGTCTTCGGTGTGGCCATCGTCGAGCCGTACGACACCTACATCCCGTACGACGTGTACATCGTGCCCGGTCTGCTCGGCATGGTGCTGCTGTTCAACGGCATGCAGTCGAGCTTGGCGATGGTCTACGACCGCGAGATGGGTTTGATGCGATTGCTGCTGACGGCGCCGCTGCCGCGCTGGTGGGTGCTGGCCTGCAAGCTCATCGCCACCGCAGTGCTGTCGTTGCTGCAGGCCGCTGCGTTCCTCGTCGTCGCCGCGCTGATCGGCACGCAGGTGCCGTGGCCGGGGCCGCAAGCGATCGTCGCCGCCGTCGCCGCAGCGCTGATGTTCGGCGCGCTCGGCCTCTTGCTCTCCGTGCACATCAAGCAGCTGGAAAACTTTGCCGGCACGATGAACTTCGTCATCTTCCCGATGTACTTCATCTCGACCGCGCTCTACCCGCTGTGGAAGTTGGAAGAGTCGGGCGCGACCTGGGTCTGGCGCATCGCGCAGGTCAATCCGTTCACGCACGCCGTCGAGTGGATGCGCTTCGCGCTTTATGGCAAAGACCCGGGCATCGCGCCGTGGGTCGTGCTCGGCACGTTGGCGGTGGCCTTCGTGCTCGCCTGCTGGGGCTACGACCCGCAGCGCGGCTTCGGTCAACTCGCCAAGCGCGGTGGGCCGGCGTGACAACGATGGCTGCCCTGGTGCGGATGGAGGTGGTGGCGTGTCAATGAAGCGACGCCACTTCACCGCCGCGCTCGCGGCGGTGCCGGCCCTGGCCTGTGCGACGCCGCGCGCGCAGACCGGACCACAGAACGGCGATGCCTTCCCGAACAAGCCGATCACGCTGTGGGTGCCGTGGCCGGCAGGCGGCGCCACCGACGGCACACTGCGCTTGCTCGCCGAGATCGCCGGCCGACATCTGGGCCAGCGCATCCTGGTCGAGAACCGCAGCGGCGCCGGCGGCACGCTGGCGATGCCGGTGCTTCAGAACGCCGCGCCGGACGGCTACACCATCGCGCAGGTGCCGCAGCCGGTGCTGCGCGCGCCGTGGATGCAGAAAGTGCTGTGGGATCCAATCCGCGACACGACGCCGATCCTGCAACTCAGCGGCGTCACCTTCGGCCTGCTGACACACCCGGGCAACGGCATCAAGACGCTCGACGATGTGTTCGCCTTCGCGCGCACGCACCCCAGCGCGCTGACGGTGGCCACCAACGGCGTCGGCACGACGCCGCACCTGCTGATGGATCAGTTGATGGCGGCCAAGGGCCTGACCTATGTACATGTGCCGTACAAGGGCACGGCCGAGCAGATGCTCGCCGTGGCTTCGGGCAACGTCGATATCGGCGTCAACTCGAGCGGCTTTGCGCCGCATGTCGAAAACGGCCGCCTGCGCCTGCTCGCCATCTTCAGCGAGCAGCGCAGCAAGCGCTGGCCACAGACGCCGACGCTGACCGAGCTCGGCTTCCCGCTGGCAGCCACCTCGCCGTACGGTCTGGCGGGGCCAAAGGGCATCCCGCCGGCGATCGTGCGTGCGCTGCACGACGCGTTCAAGCTGGCGCTGTTCGACCCGCTGCATGTGGCCGAGCTCGACAAGTTCGACCAGACGCCCGACTACCTCGGCAGCGCCGATTACGGCCGCGCGATGAAGGAAGCGTACGCCGCCGAGAAGCGCAACGTCGAGCGGCTGGGCCTGAACAAGGGCGGCTGAGGCGTGCCATTTCCTGTGACATCGGGCCGCGCGGTAGGGCTTAGCATGCGCTGCGCTTCCCTTTCCCACCCTGAACCAGGAGACACCGATGAGCGACTACCTGCCCGACGTCAAGAAGTACGCGCCCAACGCCAGCGAGGCCCACGTGGCGGCCATCGTCAAGTACTGCGGCATCGCGCTGCGCAACGCCGACTCGTCGCT
>JANNJX010000771.1:0-1926 GCA_031396005.1 Burkholderiales bacterium | reverse complement strand
GACCGCACAGGTCCACATCCGCGTGCTGCGCAAGACCAAGTGGGGCGAACAGGGCGAGATCGCCGTCGCCTTCGGCTCGCTCGACGAGTTGAACGGCCTGCTCGACAAGCTGGGCATCACCGACCGATAGCGAGCGCAGCGGGCCGCCGTGCTGGCACTATCATTTGTGCCAGCCGCCACACGAACTTCGCCCGCGCGACGGCTTCACATCAAGGCGAAGCAACGCTCGATAGCCTGCTTCTCGGAGAACCCGTTCGATGAATCTTCGCCCCCATTGGTTGGCCGCCTGCGCCGCGCTCGTCACCGTCAGCGCCGCTAACGCCCAGCAAGCTTCGGCGCCGGCAGCGCTGCCCGCCCCGCCTGCCGCCGCGCCCGCGCCGATCGCTGCTCCCGCAACCAAGATGGCCGCCCCCGCCAGCGGTGACGCCAGCGAGGGCAAGGTCGCCCACTACGGCGCCAAGTTCAACGGCCGCAAGACCGCCAGCGGCGAGGTTTTCAATGTCGATGCGATGACCATGGCGCACAAGACGCTGCCCTTCGGCACGCGCGTCAAAGTCACCAACCTGGCCAACAAGAAGAGCGTCGTCGTGCGCGTCAACGACCGCGGCCCGTCGAGCCCGGACCGCGTCGGTGACCTGACCACCGGCGCCGCGCGCAAGATCGGCATGACCAAAGCCGGCGTCGTCGATGCGCGGCTGGAAGTCGTCGGCCAGGCCAAGCTGGCGAAGAAAGCCTGAACCCGGCGAGGCCGCGCGCGGTGCCGCTCGTCACCATCCGCATCGCGCGCCGCGCCACGCCGACCACGGCCGAGCAAAGGCCTGGCTGATCGCCGGCGTCACCGACGTCGTGCAGGCCGTGCTCGACAAGCGGCGCGAGAGCGTCACCGTCATCATCGATGAGATCGACCTGGACAACTGGGGCGAAGGCGGTGTGCCGGTGACGCAGCGGCGCGCACAACGCAGCCTGTAGGACGGCGCCGCCTCGTGCGGCGCTCCCCTGCTCGGGGCGTGGCAGGCGCGCGCGATGCGGCCTACAGTCGGTCCCATGCGCATGCTTCGATGGCTTCGTCGCCCTGCACACATCCTCCATCTCGCCGGCTTGTCGGCCGCGCTGGCGCTGACTTCGATGTCGAACGTGGCCATTGCCAAAAGCGCGCGCGGCGCTGACCCTGCGCCGGCCGTCGCCGTGGCAGACGGCGAAACGCAGGATGCGCTGATCGGCGAGCTCGTGTTCCACGCCGATTTGCTGAGTGCGCTCGACAACCTGTGTCCGAACCGCAGCCCCACGCCTGCCGATTGGCACAGCGCCTTGCGCCCGCTGCTCGAAGAAGCGCTGACGCCCGAGCTGCGTGACCTGTCGCGCCGCCTCGGCGCCGACGCTGGTGCCCAACTCGTGCATCAGCGCGGCGGCTGCCGCACGCGTGGCTTTGCGGCGGCTTACAACGAATCGAAAGACGAGTACCGCACGCTGCTGCAGCGCTGGCGCAGCAGCGAAGGTCAGTAGGTTGCTCTGCCACCGGACAGGTCGAGCACCGAGCCGGTGGTGAAGGAGCAGTCTTCGCTGGCCAGCCAGGCGATCGCCGCGGCGATCTCGTGCGGCTCGACGAAGCGCCCCATCGGAATCTTGGCCAGCATGTAGTCGATGTGCTGTTGCGTCATCTGCTCGAAGATCGCCGTCTTGGCGGCGGCCGGCGACACAGCGTTGACGAGAATGCCCTTCGTCGCCAACTCCTTGGCCAGCGACTTCGTCAGCGCGATCAGCCCGGCCTTGCTGGCGCTGTAGTGGCTGGCGTTGGGGTTGCCTTCCTTGCCGGCGACCGAGGCCACGTTGACGATGCGGCCGTAGCCTTGTTCGATCATCGCCGGCACGACGCTGTGGCAGGTGAGGTACGGCGCGACGAGGTTGACGTCGATCGTGCGCCGCCAC
>JANNJX010000764.1:0-7196 GCA_031396005.1 Burkholderiales bacterium | reverse complement strand
GGCCGGCCGCGCCGCCACGATGACCATCCACAGCGCGAACATCGCGCCGGCCAGGTTGACGATCGACTCCATGGCGTCGGCGAGCAGGCCGACCGAGCCGGTCAGCCACCAGGCGCCGGTCTTCAGCGCGATGGTGGCGAGCGCGACTGCGATCGAGAGCTTGAGGTAGTCGGCAACGCGCATGGTTCGATTGTGGGCGCTCGCGCGGCAGCACGGTGCTGCGCCAGCCCGAGCAGCACCAGCATCGACAGGGCCAGCTCGAACCATTCTTCGAACGCCGTGCGCAGGGCCTTCCAGTGCAGCGGCACGGCCACGTGCAGGTCATCGACCAACAGGCCGACCGACCGATCCAGCGTCTTGGCCAGCACCAGCACTGCCACGAAGGCCACCACCGTCACCGCGGCCGGCTCACGCCGCTGCCACGCCGCCCACAGCGCACGGGCGTGGCGCAGCATCAGCCACGCCAGCGCCGCGATCACCGCCAGCACCGCCAGCGCAGCCACCAGCTTGGCCGGCAGCGACGCCGGGCCGCCGTACCAGCTGACGCGCAACACGCTGGTGCCCGTAAACGCCTTGTGCCAGTCGAGCTCGCGCGCGCAGAAGCCGGCCATCACCACCGACAGCGCCAGGGTGCTGCGCCAGTCGTCGGCGCGCACGCGCAGCAACCACGCGGCGACGGCGCACAGCGCATAGGTGGCGGCGGTGACGAACTCGACCGGTCCGGTCTCGCCCATCCAGCTTTCGACCTCGGCCGCAGGCAGCACGAGCCAAGTGATCAGTGCAGCCAGCGCACACGCGGCGACAACTGCGAGCGCGGCCCAACGTGACTGCCAGCGCACGGCCATCAGCCCAGCCGCACGCGCGCAAACTTTCGTTTGCCGACTTGCACGACCACCGTGCCCGCAGACACCTTCAGCGCCTTGTCGCTGACCACGGCGCCATCAATGCGCACGCCGCCTTGCTCGATCAATCGCATCGCCTCGCTGGTCGAGGGCACGAGGCCGGCCTGCTTGAGCAGGTTGCCGATGGCCAGCGGCGCGCCGCTCATCGTCAGCTCGGCAATCTCGTCCGGCACGCCGCCCTTCGAGCGGTTGATGAAGTCCTGCCCAGCGGCGTCTGCCGCCGCGGCGCTGTGAAATCGCGTCACGATCTCGCAGGCCAACATCACCTTGGCGTCCTTCGGGTTGCGGCCCTGTTCGACATCCACCTTGAGCGCCGCGATCTCGCTTTCGGCCCGCCACGACAGCAGCAGGTACCAGCGCCACATCAGCTCGTCGGAAATCGACAGCACCTTGGCGAACATGGTGTTCGCCGGCTCGGTGATGCCGACGTAGTTGTTCTTCGACTTGCTCATCTTGTCGACGCCGTCGGTGCCTTCCAACAGCGGCATCGTCAGGATGCACTGCGGCTCCTGGCCGGCTTCGATCTGCAGATGGCGGCCCATCAGCAGGTTGAACTTCTGGTCGGTGCCGCCGAGCTCCAGGTCGCTCTTCAGCGCCACCGAGTCGTAGCCCTGCATCAGCGGGTACAGAAACTCATGCACGCTGATCGGCGTGCCGGCGGCGAAGCGCTTCGAGAAATCGTCGCGCTCCATCATCCGCGCCACGGTGTACTTCGCGGCCAGCGTGATCATGCCGCGCGCACCGAGCGGGTCGCTCCACTCGCTGTTGTGGCGAACTTCGGCTTTGGACATGTCGAGCACGAGGCCGATCTGCTCGAGGTAGGTCTGCGCGTTGGCCGCGATCTGCTCGCGCGTCAGCGGCGGGCGCGTGCTGTTGCGGCCGGAAGGGTCGCCGATCATCGACGTGAAGTCGCCGATCAACGGAATCACCGTGTGCCCGAGGTCCTGCAACTGACGCATCTTGGTGAAGACGACGGTGTGGCCGAGGTGCAGGTCCGGCGCCGTCGGGTCGAGGCCGAACTTGATGCGCAGCGGTACGCCGGTGGCCGCCGAGCGCGCCAGCTTGGCCAGCCACTCGCCTTCGGGCAGCAGCTCTTCACAGCCGCGCTGGCTGGTGGTCATTGCAGCGCGCACGGCGTTCGTGACGGGGTGAGCGGGCTTGGCGTCTGTCACGTTCGCTGACATGGTCTGAGTGGCTGGCGGGGGTTTCTCACGGGCAGCGCTATGAGAGCTCCCCGTAGAATTGGGTCACGTTTGTTGCGGTTGCGACCGGGGACACACCGCCGCAACCGAAGCGTCGATCTTAAGGGTGTCAACAGCGCCCTCTTTGTCAGTCCGCCAGTCTGTCAGCGCGGCCCAGAGCGGCGTGCCGTCGAGAGTCAAGCCATTGGGACCGTTCGATCAGACCACCATCGCCGCGCAGAGCTTCATCAGCCGGCACCACCGCGCCCTCGTCGGCGCCGCGGCCGTGCTGCTGACCGGCGTCGGCGTGGCCGCATTTGCCATCGCGCCGTTGGCCCCCGATGCGGCAGCGCTGCCGCAGCGCCTGATCACCGAAACCGTGTTCGCCGAACCGGCTGAGCCGCAACTCGAAGTGCTGGCGGCCCATCGCGTCGATCTGTCCTTCAACGACACCACACGCGCCGGCGATTCGCTGCAATCGGTGCTGCGCCGTCTCGGCGTCACCGACGCCGCCGCCGTCGCCGCGCTGCGCAACGATCCCGCCGTGCAGCGACTGTTCGACGGCCGCGGCGGCCGCAGCGTGCAGGTGCGCGCGCGCGTCGACGGCTCGCTCCAGGAGCTGATCGGCCGCTCGCCGGCGCGGGCCACCCAGCAACTGGCGACGCACTTCACGCGGCTGGTCGTCAGCCGCAACGCCGAGGGCACGCTCGCGGTCAAGGAAGAACCTGCGGCGCTGCAGTCGCAGGTCAAGCTGGCGAGCGGCACGATCAAGAGTTCGCTGTTCGCGGCCAGCGACGAAGCCCGCGTGCCCGACGCCATCGCCATCCAGATGGCCGAAATTTTCGCCGCCGACATCGACATGCACCGCGAGCTGCGCCGCGGCGACACCTTCAGCGTCGTCTACGAGTCGATGACGGCCGACGGCGAAGCGATCGGCTGGGGCCAGACCACCGGCCGCGTGATGGCCGCCGAGTTCGTCAACGCCGGCAAGACGCACCAGGCCGTCTGGTACCGCGGCGCGGACGGCCGCGGCGCGTACTTCGACTTGTCGGGGCAAAGCAAGAAGCGCGCGTTCCTGGCCAGCCCGATGGAGTTCTCGCGCGTGAGCTCCGGCTTCGCGATGCGCTTCCACCCGATCCACCAGACCTGGCGCCGCCACCTCGGCGTCGATTACGCGGCGCCGACCGGCACGCCGGTGCGCAGCGTCGGCGACGGCGTGGTCGCCTTCGCCGGCCGCCAGGGCGGCTATGGCAACGTCGTACAGATCAAGCACAGCAACGATCGCAGCACGCTGTACGCGCACCTGTCGCGCATCGATGTGCGCCAAGGCCAGCGCGTCGAGCAAGGCGTGCGCATCGGTGCGGTCGGCTCCACCGGTTGGTCGACCGGCCCGCACTTGCACTTCGAGTTCCGCGTCAACGGCGAGCACCAGGACCCGTTGCGCATCGCTAAGGCCAGCGAGACGTTGACGCTGCCCGCTGCGGCGAGAGCGGATTTCGCCCTGCTCGCGCAATCGCTGCAGGCCCAGCTCGACGTCGCCGACAGCCTGCTCGGCGCCCGCGGTCGCGTCGAGTAGCGCGGTGCTCTACATCGGCCTGATGTCGGGCACGTCGCTCGACGGCGTCGATGGCGTGCTGGTCGATGTCGGCGCCGGTGGCGACTTCAGGCTGCGCGGCCATCGCCACGAGGCCTTCGTCGGCACGCTGCGCGAAGAGCTGCTGGCGTTGAACGCGCCGGGCAGCGACGAGTTGCACCGCGCGTCGCTGGCGTCGCAAGGCATCGCGCGCGCCTACGCGTCGGTCGTCAACGCGCTGCTGTTCGACAGCGGCGCCGTCGCCCGCGACGTGCGCGCGATCGGCGCGCATGGGCAGACGGTGCGCCACCGGCCCGAGGCCGGCTACACGACGCAGTTGCTCAACGGCGCGCTGCTGGCCGAGCTGACGGGTATCGACGTCGTCTGCGATCTGCGCAGCCGCGACGTCGCCGCCGGCGGACAGGGCGCGCCACTGGCGCCAGCTTTTCATGCCGCAGTTTTCGGCCATCCCCAACAACTCCGCGCCGTGCTCAACCTCGGCGGCATCTCGAACCTGACGCTGCTCGCGCCCGGCCAAGCCGTCACCGGCTTCGACTGCGGCCCCGCCAACGCACTGCTCGATGGCTGGTGCGAGCGCCACTTGCAGCAGCCGTTCGACGCCGACGGCCAGTGGGCCGCCAGCGGCCGCATGATGCAGCCGCTGCTCGCCGCGCTACTGGCCGAGCCCTATTTCGATCTGCCGCCGCCGAAGAGCACCGGGCGCGACCTGTTCAACATGGACTGGCTCGATGCCCAGGTTGCTGGCATCGCTGCGGCCGATGTGCAAGCGACGTTGGCCGCACTCACCGTCGAGTCGGTGGCTCACGACGTCGAACGGCACGCTCCGCAGACTGCGGCGATTTTTGTCTGCGGCGGCGGGGCGCGCAATGCGCACCTGATGCGCGGCTTGGCCCAACGCCTGCCGCGCGTGAGCACCAGCACGACAGATGAACTCGGCGTGCCGGCCGATCAGGTCGAGGGCGCGGCGTTTGCTTGGCTTGCGCACCGCTTCGTCGAACGCCAGCCCGGCAATCTCGCCGAAGTCACCGGTGCGCGCGGCCTGCGGCTGCTCGGCGCGCTCTACCCAGGGCAATGAAAAAGGCCGCCCGAGGCGGCCTTTTTCAGTTGGCGCAACTCGCGCTACGCCGAGAAACTCGACCCGCAACCGCAGGTGCTCGTCGCGTTCGGATTCTTGATCACGAACTGCGCGCCTTGCAGGTCTTCCTTGTAGTCGATCTCAGCGCCCATCAGGTACTGCAGACTCATCGCGTCGATCAACAGCGTGACACCATTCTTGGTCATCGGTGTGTCGTCTTCATTGACGATCTCGTCGAAGGTGAAGCCGTACTGGAAGCCCGAGCAGCCGCCGCCCTGCACGAAGACGCGCAGCTTCAGATCGGGGTTGCCTTCTTCATCGACCAGTTGCTTCACCTTGTCGGCGGCGCTGTCGGTGAAGACCAGCGGCATCGGCATCTCGACGGCGGCGGGGGTCAGGGGTTCGGCGATGGCATTCATGGTCTGTTGTCCTCGTTCAATCTCACTCGTCTCACATCTGGCTTGAAGCGGCCAGTTTCAAGGCCGGCCGCTCTTCGCTCGGCTTGATCGTGCGCACTTCGCCGTCGATCCCGGCACCCTGGTGCATCTCGATCGTACCGTAACGCACATCGCCCTCGATGCGCGCCTTCGGTTGCAGCTCCAGCAGGCCGTCGCACTCGACCGGCCCGACCACACTTCCATTGATAATTACATGCCCCCCCTTCACCTTCCCATGGACACGGGCTTTCTCGCTGATGACGAGCAGGGTGTTGTGACCTTCGCCGACCGCCGTCACGTCGCCATGGACCTCGCCGTCGATGCGCAGGCCTTCCTCAAAGCGAACCTCGCCGTGAACCACGGTGCCTTCGCCGATGAGGCTGCGGATCGGCGGCTGCTTCTTCAGGAATTTCATGGTGAGGATCCTCGTTCTTCACAACTTGACGGTCTGGCTGGCGCGCACACCGCCACTGCCGTCGAGCACACGAACCTGCACACTTTTTACCACGGCGGTGTCCGGATGGTCGAGCATGCCTTCGACGCGCGCGTACTGTTTGAGCGCTAGTGCACGCTGCGCCGGCTGCGGTGTGAAGGTCCAGGGCTTGCCGTCGAGCGTGCCCGCCAACTGGAACTCGTAGCGGCCCTTGAACTCCGCCGGCGAGCGGCCGCTTTGCATCACCAGCAACTGGTAGCGCAGTTGCCCCGGCTGCATCGGCTCGGCCTGCAGCGCGCGCACCGCCAGCCCGTCACCGGCCGTCGGCAGCAGGCGTTCGAAGAAGCCGAGATCGGCCTTCAAGGACAGCACTTCGGCTTCGGACTGACGCAACTGCTGTGAAAGGCGGTCCTGCGTCACGCGTTCGGTCTTGAGCAGGCTGTCGGCCGTGTTGGCGATCGACTGCGCGCGCTCGCGCTCGGCGCGCAGCGTTTCGAGCTCCGAGCGCAACTGCGTCACCTCCTCCTTGCTCGTGCGCTCCAGGCCGGCGATTTCCTTGCCGAACTCGAAGGCCCACAAGGCCAGCGACGCCGAGAAGCCGAACGCGACGGCCAGCACCACCCAACGCAACGGCCACGGCATGTGGCTGCGGATGGCCACGCGTGGGGCGCTGATCGACAGGCGACGGCGGAAGAGTTTCCAGCGCATAGGCAGAAGCGAACGAGGCCGCGATCTTGCGGCCTCGAAGCGTTCTTGTCAGCAGTACAAAGTCAGCGTTTGCTGAATTGCTTGCGGCGGCGGGCGCCGTGCAGGCCGACCTTCTTGCGCTCGACCTCGCGCGCGTCACGCGTCACGAAGCCGGCTTGCGACAGTGGCGGCTTCAATGCCGCGTCGTAGTCGATCAGCGCGCGGGTGATGCCGTGGCGCACCGCGCCGGCTTGGCCGGACTCGCCGCCGCCGTGCACGTTGACCTTGATGTCGAAGGCCGCATCATTGTTCGTCAGCATCAGAGGCTGCTTGACGACCATGATCGAAGTCTGGCGGCCGAAGTACTCCTGTACCGGCTTGCCGTTGACCAGGATCTGGCCGCTGCCTTTTTTGATGAAGACGCGCGCCACCGACGACTTGCGCCGGCCGGTGCCGTAGTTCCAATTGCCGATCATCTTTGCATCGCTCCTTAGATCGCCAGCGCTTTAGGCTGCTGGGCGGTATGGGGGTGCGACGCACCGGCATACACCTTCAGCTTTTTGACCATCGCGTAGCCCAGAGGGCCCTTCGGCAACATGCCCTTGACCGCTTTTTCCAGGGCGCGCCCCGGGTGCTTGGCCTGCATGTCCTTGAACTTGGTGGCGTAGATGCCGCCCGGGTAGCCCGAATGCCGATAGTAGATCTTGTCTTCGGCCTTGTTGCCGGTGACACGGATTTTGTCGGCGTTGACGATGATGATGAAATCGCCGGTATCGACGTGAGGCGTGTAGATGGCTTTGTGCTTGCCGCGCAAACGGAGTGCCACTTCGCTGGCAACACGTCCGAGCACCTTGTCGGTGGCGTCAATCACAAACCATTCATGCTTC
>JANNJX010000753.1:0-2489 GCA_031396005.1 Burkholderiales bacterium | reverse complement strand
ACCGCCGGGGTGGCGCGTCGGTGGCCGGCTGCGCACCAGTGCAGCGATCGGCGGGCGCTTCGGCGCACCCGAAATCGAAGGCCGCATGGAAGGCTCGGGCCTGGCGGTGCGCAACCTCTTGCAAGGCGTCGATCTGCGCGATGGCGAGCTGGCGCTGTCGCTGCGCGGCGCCGATGCGAGCGTCGAGCGCTTCGTCTTCAAGGGCGGCGACGGCGAGCTGCGTCTGATCGGCGGTGCCGTGCTCGGTGCCGAGCCGAAGGCGACGCTGCAGATCGTCGCCGACCAATTCCGCCTGCTCGGCCGCGCCGACCGGCGTGTCGTCAGCAGCGGCAACGCGACGTTGACGCTCGATGCCAAGTCGCTCGCATTGAACGGCCAACTCCACATCGACGAAGGCCTGATCGACATCTCGCGCGCCGACGCACCGAGCCTGGACAGCGACGTCACGGTGCGCGGCGGCCGCCAAGCCGCCGACCAGGCAGCCGAGCAGGCGCAAGAACAGGCCGTGCTCGCCGAGCGCAACGCCCGCACGGTGCGCGATCTGCGCGTGGCCGTGCAGCTCGACCTCGGCGACAAGCTGCGCCTGCGCGGTCGCGGCCTCGACACGCGCCTGGCGGGCCGCTTGGCCATCACCTCGCCGAACAACCGCCTGGCGCTGAACGGGCAGGTGCGCGCGGTCGATGGCCAGTACGCGGCGTATGGGCAGAAGCTGCAGATCGAGCGCGGCGAGATCGGCTTCTCCGGCGACCTCGAAAACCCACGGCTGGACATCCTGGCGGTGCGGCCGAACCTCGACGTGCAGGTGGGCGTGCAGGTCAGCGGCACCGCGCAGGCGCCGCGCGTACGGCTGGCCAGCACGCCGGAGATGACCGACTACGACAAGCTGTCGTGGCTGATGCTCGGCCGCGCGCCCGATGGCCTGGCGCGCAACGACACGGCGCTGTTGCAACGCGCCGCACTCGCGATCCTCGCCGGCGAAGGCCAGGGGCTCGACGCGCAACTGCTGGGCCGCATCGGCATCGACGAGTTCTCGCTGCGCCAGGTCGAGAGCGGCGAAGTCCGCGAGACCGTGGTCGCCCTGGGCAAGCAACTCTCACGGCGCTGGTACGTCGGCTACGAGCGCAGCGTCAACAACACCACTGGCACTTGGCAACTCGTCTACCGCGCCGCGCAACGCTTCACGCTGCGCGCGCAGTCGGGCAACGACAACTCGCTCGATGCGATCTGGACGTGGCGGTGGAATTGACGGCCGGCGCCGACACAGTGCTCACGCCGTCGTGCAGTCGATCAACCGAGCGAATCGTTCACTTGCTCGTTGAACTCTGCCAAGCTCACCGCGGTGCCGATCTCGCGCGGCAGCGCATCGCGCGCCGAGAACACGCCGAGGATGTGGCCGCCTTCGCCCAGCACCGGCAGGTGGCGGAAACCGCGCTCGATCATGATCAGCACCGCATCGGCAACCTTGGTCTCGGGGCCGATCACGTGCGGCCGTGGCGTCATCACGACGGAGAGCGGCGTCGTCGCCGGGTCGAGCGCCTTGGCCAGCACGCGCGTCATCAGGTCGCGCTCGGTGACGATGCCGAGCAGCGTGCTGCCAGTCTCGATGACGAGCACGCTGCCGCAGTTGGCCTTGCTCATCACGCAGGCGGCCTCGTGCACCGAGGCGCTTGGCGGCAGGCTCACCAGATGGCGGCGGGGCATTGACTGGTAGACGGTGCGTTCGGTCATGGTCAACAACTCCTGTGGGCGGCGGCGCTCAACGCAGTGCGGCGTTGATCTTGTCGAGCGTCTTGCCGCCCGGGCAGAGCGTCTCGGGCCCCAGCGACGCCAGCGGCGCGGCGGCGGTGTTCATCGAGCAGTGCAGGTCGGTGGCGAGCGGGTCGATGTAGAGCAGGCCGGTCACCACCTCGCCCTGCGCTGCGTGGCGGTGCATGTGGTCGAGTGCGGCATGGCGGTCGGTCGGGTCGTAGCTCGCGTGCAGCTTGCGCAGCCGCAGGATGGAGCCGTCGTGCTGCGCCACCTCCACCCGCTCGCCTGGCGCATAGCGCGTGGTGATCTCGCTGCCCGCGCTGATGAAGTCGATCCGGCTCACCGCCTCGTTGTGCTGGCGCACGTAGTCGTAGCTCTTGGTGCTGCCGCCGTGGTTGTTGAAGGTGACGCAGGGGCTGATGACGTCGATGAACGCGGCGCCGCCGTGCGACATCGCGCCCTTGATCAGCGGCACGAGCTGCTCCTTGTCACCGCTGAAACTGCGCGCCACGTAAGTCGCGCCGAGCTGCAGCGCAATGCCGACCAGATCGACCGCGGCATCGTTGTTGACCACGCCCTTCTTGCTCTTGCTGCCCTGGTCGGCGGTGGCGGAGAACTGGCCTTTGGTCAGGCCGTAGACGCCGTTGTTCTCGACGATGTAGGCCATGCGAACGCCGCGGCGCATCGCATGCGCGAACTGGCCGAGTCCGATGGAGGCCGAGTCGCCGTCGCCGGAG
Source organism: Burkholderiales bacterium (assembly GCA_031396005.1). Taxonomy (GTDB): domain Bacteria; phylum Pseudomonadota; class Gammaproteobacteria; order Burkholderiales; family Burkholderiaceae_C; genus CADEEN01. Next base: position 3 of record JANNJX010000753.1, on the reverse strand, counting down.
ACG
>JANNJX010000198.1:0-1951 GCA_031396005.1 Burkholderiales bacterium | reverse complement strand
CTAGGGAAACGCTGATCAATGAACCAGCTCGGGCATGGTCCGTGCATGCTTGAGGAGACCGAAAACTGCAGCATCACCGACATGAGCCAACGCAGCTTTGCCAGTGCCGAGTACGCGATGAAGAAGAAGCGCACGCGGCGCGAGAAGTTTCTGGCCGACATGGAGCGCGTCGTGCCGTGGTCCCGTCTGATCGCCGTGATTGAGCCGCTGTACCCCACGAGCGGGCGCGTCGGCCGACAGCCGATTGGTGTGCCGCGCATGCTGCGCATGTACTGCCTTCAACAGTGGTACGGCCTGGCCGACGAGGCGCTGGAAGACGCGCTGTACGACAGCCAGGCGCTGCGCGACTTCGTGGGCATCGACCTGTCGCGCGAGTCGGTACCTGACGCCACCACGCTGCTCAAGTTCAGGCGGCTGCTGTTGGCCAACGATCTGACCAAGGCGCTCTTCGACGAGATCAACGCCCATCTGGCCGAGCAAGGCCTGCTGATGCGCGCGGGCACCATCGTGGACGCGACCATCATCGCCGCGCCCAGCTCGACCAAGAACGAGGGCAACGCGCGCGACCCCGAGATGCATCAGGCCAAGAAGGGCAACCAGTGGCACTTCGGCATGAAGGCGCACATCGGCGTGGACGCCCAGTCGGGCCTGGTGCACACCGTGGTGGGCACCTCGGCCAACGTCAACGACGTGACGCAAGCTGGCGCGCTTCTGCACGGCGATGAGACGGTGGCCTTCGGCGATGCCGGCTATCGGGGCGTAGGCAAGCGTGAAGAAGCGCAGGGCCCGCAGTGGCACGTGGCGATGCAGCCGGGCAAGCGCAAACAGCTGGACCCAAAGCGCAAGTGGGCTCGTCTGCTGGAGAAGGCCGAGCAATTGAAGGCCAGCATCCGGGCCAAGGTCGAACACCCGTTCCATGTGATCAAGAACCTGTTCCGCCACCGCAAGACGCGCTACAAGGGACTGGCCAAGAACGAGGCGCAACTGTTCAGCCTGTTCGGCCTGGCCAACCTCGTCATCGCCAAGCGATCGTTGTTGACCGCGCATGCCCGAGGTGCGCCTTGAACCCGGGAAGTGGCCTCGCAAGTGGCGCAAAACGGCGGGCTGGGAGCGTTCAGAGCGCGCAATCGGTCGATCTCGCGCTGGCCTCGCGTCGTGATGTCGTCAACCCGGGCCGCGGGGCTCATTGATCAGCGAATCCCTAGCGGCTCTTGGCCGGGACTGCCAGTTCGTCACCAACGCCGACAGCAGCCACTTGATGAGCCGAGGACCGAGCGACCGGTCTTCAAGGCGGAGAGTTCAACGTCTCGACCCATATCGGCTATACGGTGGCTGTGATTGCTTGCCCGACAGCCGCCGTTCGCAGGGCCCGCAAGTAGGCAAGTCCAACCGATTGATCGCCCGATCTTGCCGTCGATTTCAGCTCGACGTACCGGACAGCCGCTCGACTATGAAGCCTGAGGCCTGCGTGATGTGCGAGCGCACCAGCGCCTCCGCCCGTTCTGCGTCCCCGTTGGCGATCGCGTCGAGGATGCGCGCATGCTGGTCCCAGATGTCGCGCGGCTTCTCGTCGCGCACCAGCACCTCGCCCATCACGCGCTGCGTGTAGGTCAGATGCGTCTCCAACGCCGGCGCGATCAGCGCATTGCCCGACAGCGCATAGATGAACTCGTGGAAGCGCATGTCGGCCGCGATCATCTTTGCGACCGAGCCGCTGGCCACCGCCGTGCGACCGGCCTCGAGCAGCGCCGGCCCCTGCTTCGCGGCCAGCGCTGCATTCGTCTCGGCCGCCCGGCGGCAGGCCAGGCCCTCGATCACCGCGCGGATGTCGTACATCTGCTGCACATGGCCGGGGTCGAGCGGCGTCACGATCAACCCGCGCCCTGGCGCATCCTGCAGCACGCCCTGATTGCGCAGCAGCGCCAGCGCCTGCTGCACCGGTTGGCGCGAC
>JANNJX010000193.1:0-6706 GCA_031396005.1 Burkholderiales bacterium | reverse complement strand
CAGAACACCTACGTCACGCGCAACCGCCAGCTCGGCACCTACGACGGCAACACGCTCGGCGGCAAGGTGAGCTACAGCTGGCGCAAGGTGCCGGGGCAGTACGAGATCAAGTTCAACGGCGGCCTCGAACTGCTGCGCTACCGCTACAGCGACTACACCGATTTGCGCAGCGGTAAAGCCTACAGCCTGTCGGCGACGATCCTGCAGCTCTACGTCACGGCGAATTACTGAAGAAAAGAGAAACGACCATGTGGAAATCTCTCCTCACCTTTCTCGTTGCCGTCAGCGCGAGCGCGTTTGCGCTCGGCACGGCAGCGCAGGACAAGCCGGCGCCGGTGACGGTCACGGCCAACGCCGCCAGCCTCGACAACCGCGTGCAGGATTTGAAGGCCGACGTCATCAAGCTGAATCGCGACCTGCTCGTGCTCGAAGAGGAACTGCTGTTTCCGGCGAGCACGCAGGTGGCGCTGTTCGTCTCGATGGACGTCGGCAAACTGTTCGAGCTCGACTCGGTGCAGATCAAGCTCGACGACAAGCAGGTCACGAACTACCTCTACACCCCGCTCGAAGTGCAGGCGCTGCACCGCGGCGGCGTGCAGCGCGCTTTCGTCGGCAACCTGCGCAGCGGCACGCACGAGATCGTCGCCACCTTCACCGGCAAGGGCCCGCACGAGCGCGACTACAAGCGCGGCACGACGATCAAGTTCGACAAGGGCACCGAGCCGAAGTACATCGAGCTGCGCATCAAGGACTCGGCTGGAAAACTCCAGCCCGAGTTCGAAGTGAAAGTCTGGTAGGGACTGACGTGCGGTTTCGCTTCGCTCTCACCCTGATTGCTGGCGCTTTGGCGTTTGCATCGGCACGGGCCGCAGAGCCTGCCGAGCCGCCGATGCGGCCCGTCACCGCGCCGCACTACGGTGACACGCTGTTCCACTTCTACCAGGACAAGTACTTCAGCGCCGTCACGTCGCTGATGGTGTCGCAGCACTTCACGCGGCTAACGCCGCACGATGACGACGGCGAGGTCCTGCGCGGCGGTTTGTTGCTGAGTTACGGCATGCACCGCGAGGCCGGGCACATCTTCGCGCAACTGATCGAGCGCAATGCGCCGCCTTCAGTGCGTGACCGCGCCTGGTACTACCTGGCCAAGATCCGCTGGCAGCGTGGCCTGCCGCGTGAGGCCGAAGAGGCGATCGCCAAGATCGGCGGCAAGCTGCCCGTCGGCCAGGAAGAAGACCGCGGCCTGCTGCATGCCAACCTGCTGATGGCGCGGCAAGACTTTGCTGGCGCGGCCACGGTGCTGCGCGGCATGACAGACGTTAAGACTGCGTCGCAGGCCAGCCACTTCGCCCGCTTCAACCTCGGCGTGGCGCTCGTCAAGAGCGGCGACGTGCCAGCGGGCAGCGTGCTGCTCGACGAGGTCGGCCGCATGCCCGGCGCGAATGAAGAACAACGCAGCCTGCGCGACCGCGCGAATGTCGCGCTCGGCTTTGCGGCGCTGCAGGACGGCCGCAGCGAGGATGCGCGAACGGTGCTGCAGCGCGTGCGACTGCAAAGCCTGCAAGCCAACAAGGCGCTGCTCGGCTTCGGCTGGGCTGCCGCCAACGCCAAGCAACACGAGCAAGCGCTGGTGCCGTGGACCGAGCTCGCCAGCCGAAGCGTCAGCGATTCGGCTGTGCTTGAAGCCAAGATCGCACTGCCGTACGCCTTCGCCGAACTCGGCGCGTATGGCCAGTCGCTCGACGGCTATCAGAGTGCAGTGTCCGAGTTCGACAGCGAGCAGGGCGCGCTGAAGGAATCGATCGCTGCCATCCAGAGCGGCAAGCTGATCGCCGGCCTGAACGCCAAGAACCCCGGCAGCGAGATGGGCTGGTTCTGGAACCTGACCGAGCTGCCCGAGATGCCGCACGCTGGCCACCTGACGCAGGTACTGGCGCAGCACGAATTCCAGGAGTCGTTCAAGAACTACCGTGATCTGGTCTTCCTCGGCAACAACCTGGCGCAGTGGCGCGACAGCCTGGTGGCGTACCGCGACATGCTGTCCGAGCGCCGCAAGGCCTTCGAACAACGCTTGCCGCAAACGCAAAGCGGCGAGAAGGGCACGAGCACCGACTTGAAAGCTGCGATGAGGAGCCGGGCGACGCTGGCCGCCGAGCTGGAACGCGTCGAGCGTGAAGGCGACGTGATCGCGTTCAGCGACGACCGCCAGGACGCGCTGCTGCAACGCCTGGCCGAAGTGCAGGCGACGCTGCAGGCCAACGCCCGTGACCCGGAAATCGCCAGGCTTGCCGACAAGGTCCGCCTGTTGTCGGGCGCTCTGGCCTGGGAATTGTCGAGCCAGTGGCCGTCGCATCTGTGGCAGGCGCAGAAGGCGTTGCGTGACGCCGACCGCGGCCTGGAAGACGCGCAGGCGCGTGAAGCGCGGCTGGCCAAGGCGCAGCGCGAAGAGCCGCAGCGCTTCGAGCGCTTTGCCAAGCGCATCGACGCGCTGGAAGCGCAGATCAATCTGCTGATCCCGCGCGTGGCCACGGTCACCAAAGAGCAGCAGGACGCCGTGCAGAACATCGCCGTGGCCGAGCTCGCCGGAGCGCAACAACGCCTGGCCGAGCACCAGACACAGGCGCGCTTTGCGCTGGCGCAATTGGTCGACCGCGCCAGCCTGGCGGCGAATGCGAAGGAGGGCGGCGATGCGCAGCGCCGTTAGCCTGTCCTTGATTGCAGTCGCATGCTTGGCTGCGTGCGCGAGCAGCAAGCCGCCGCCGGGCGACGATGCGCCGACGCTGGCGACGCTGTCGAAGCGCAGCGTCCCGGTGGACAAGAACCGCCGCGTGCAAAGCGACGAGACGCAGGCGATTGCCGCGTACAAGCAATTCCTCGACATCACGCCCAAGGCCGACCTGGCGCCGCAGCGCGCCGAAGCCATGCGCCGCCTCGGCGATTTGGAGATGGTCGCGGCTGACAACCGCAGTGCGAGCAGCACAAGCGGCGGCGCGCCCGACTACAAGGCCGCTGTCGCGCGCTACCAGGACTACCTGAAGGCCTACCCGAACGACCCCGGCAACGACCGGGTGCTCTACCAGTTGGCGCGGGCGCAGGAACAGAGCGGTGAGCTGGAAACGGCATTGAAGACGCTCGATCGTCTGGTGGCCGCATACCCGAACACCGCGACGCTCGAAGAGGCGCAGTTCCGCCGTGGCGAGTTGCTGTTCACCTTGAAGACCTACGCTGCGTCCGAGCAGGCCTACAACGCCGTTCTCGCGATGAACAGCGCCACGGCCTACCGCGACCGCGCGTTGTACATGCAGGGCTGGTCGCGCTTCAAGCAGGCCAAGCTCGAAGACGGCTTGCAGTCGTTCTTCGGCGTGCTCGACGGCAAGCTGGCCGACCGCGGCGACGAAGCGCTGGAAGACCTGAAGGACCTGTCGCGCGGTGACCGCGAGCTGGTGGAAGACACCTTCCGCGTGATGAGCTTGTCGCTGGCCAACCTGCAAGGTGCAGAGTCGATCGGCACCTACACGAAAAGCGACGCGCGCAAGAGCTACGAGTTCCGCGTCTACCAGCACTTGGGCGAGCTCTACATCAAGCAGGAGCGCGTCAAGGACGCCGCCGACACGTTCGGCGCCTTCGTGCGCAAGAACCCGATGCATGCGCAGGCGCCGGTGATGGCAGCGCGCGTGATCGACATCTACGAGGGCGGCGGATTCGCCAACCTGGCGCTCGACGCGAAGAAGGAATACGTCGGCCGCTACGGCGTGGCCAGCGAGTTCCGCAAGGCCAACCCCGAGGGCTGGAACAAGGCGCAGCCGCTGGTGAAGACGCGCCTGTCGGAACTGGCGCGCCACTACCACGCCAGCGCGCAGAAGACCAAGGCCACGAGCGACTACCAGGAAGCGGTGCGCTGGTACCGCGACATCATCACCGGTTTCCCGGGCGAGCCCGACACGGCGAAGAACCACTTCCTGCTCGGCGAGCTGTTGTACGAAGACTCGCGCTTTGCCGAAGCGTCGGTCGAGTACGAGAAGACGGCGTACTCGTATCCGAAGCACGACAAGAGCGCTGATGCCGGCTACGCCGCGCTGCTGGCCCATGCCGAGCAGGACAAGCGCGCCGCCGCGGCCGACAAGGCGAGGCTGCAGATCGCCGGCGTGCAGAGTTCGTTGCGCTTTGCCGATGCCTTCGGCAAGGACCCGCGCGTCGCGCCGGTGTTGACCAATGCGGCCGACCGCCTGTATGCGTTGAAGGACATCGAACAGGCGCAGAGCGTCGCCGAGCGTGTGCTGGCGCTCGATCCGCCGGCCACGGCCGAGCAGAAACGCGTGGCGACGACGGTGCTCGCGAACACCGCGTTCGAAGGCGGTGCGTTCGATCGTGCCGAGAAGCGTTACGGCGAACTGCTCGCATTGACGCCGGCCAACGACAAGTCTCGCGGCGAACTGGTCGAGCGCCAGGCGGCATCGATCTACAAGCAAGGCGAAGCGGCGCAGAAGGGCGGCAAGGCGCAAGACGCCGTGGGCCACTTCACGCGCGTCGCGGCTGTCGCGCCGGGCTCTGCCATCCACGCCAACGCGCAGTACGACGCGGCGGCGGCGATGATCGGCCTGAAGGACTGGGACAACGCGGCGAAGACGCTCGAAGACTTTCGCCAGCGTTTTCCGAAGCATCCTCTCGTCGACGACGCGTCAAGCAAACTCGCCGTGGCCTACCTCGAGAAGGGCCGCTGGAGCGAAGCGGCGGGCGAGTTCGAGCGCGTCGCTGCGAGCGGCAAGGATCCGTTGCTCGCACAAGAGGCGCTGTGGCAGGCTGCTGAGTTGCACGGCAAGGGCAACAACCGCGTCGCTGCGGCCAAGGCTTATGAGCGCTACCTGAAGCAATACCCGGAGCCGTTCGAGCGCTCAATGGAAACGCGCCACCGTCTTGCGGTGATGGCCAAGGCCGACGGCAACGGCAAGCGCGAGTTCGAACTGCAGCGCGAGATGTTCCAGGCCGACCAGCGCGGTGGTGCGGCGCGCACGGAACGCACGCGCTACCTCGGCGCGCTCGGCGCGTTGGCGATGGCGCAGCCGGCGGTTGACGAGTACAAGAAGGTCGCGCTGGTCGAGCCGCTGCAGAAGAGCCTGAAGACGAAGAGGGCGAAGTTCGAGGACGCGCTGCGAGGCTACGCCGCCGCGGCCGAATACGGCGTGGCCGATGTCTCCACCGCGGCGACGTTCCACACCGCCGCCCTGTACCAGGACTTCGGCAAGTCGATGCTCAACTCGCAGCGACCGAAGGGGCTGAAAAAGCTCGAGATCGAGCAGTACAACGTGTTGCTCGAAGAGCAGGCCTTCCCGTTCGAGGAGAAGGCGATCGAGCTGCACGAGGTCAACGCCAAGCGCAGCGCCAAGGGCGTGTACGACGAGTGGGTGCAGAAGAGTTTCGCCGCGCTGCGCACGTTGAAGCCGGGCCGGTATGCGCGCGTCGAGCGCAGCGAAGGAGTGATCGATGCGATCCGCTGAACGCCTGTTGAGTTTTTCGCTGCTGGCACTGCTCGGCGCTTGCGCCGGCGCGCCGGCGGTGGTGAAGAAGCCGGTCGAGGCGGTGCAGCAGGTGGTCAACACCGTTGTGGCTGCCGTGCCCGCCGTGACCGAAGCGCCGCTGAATCCGCAGGCCCAAGCTGCCTTCGATGCGGCACGCGCGCAGCTTCGCGGGGGCCGCACCGCAGACGCCGAACGCGGCTTCCGTGATGTCATCGCCAGGCACCCCGAGCTCGGCGGTGCGCATGCCAACCTGGGCTTGATCCTGCGCAACGCAGGCAAGCACGACGAGTCCGTCGCCGCGCTCGAACAGGCGGTGAAGGTGAGCCCGAAGCAACCGGTGTTCCACAACCAGCTCGGCGTCAGCCACCGCCACAAGGGCCAGTTCCAGAAGGCGCGCGAGGCCTATGAGCAGGCGATTGCGCTCGACGAGAACTACGCCGATGCGCACCTCAACCTCGGCGTGCTGCTCGACCTGTACCTGGCCGACGCCCCGCTGGCGCTGGCGCACTACGAGCGCTACGTTGCGCTCGCGCCCAACGGCGACCCGGCCGTGGGCAAGTGGGTGGCCGATCTGCGCAACCGCAAGCCGGTGAGCGTGGCGCAGGCCGCGAAGAAGGAATGAACAGCATGAAGCAACTCGTTGCACTGGCGGCGTTGGTGGTCGCATCGAGCGCGTTCGCGCAGGACCGCGCCGACATCGACCGCACGCAGATCATCGGCAATCGGGAGTTACCAAAAGTTCTATACATCGTGCCGTGGAAAAAGCCCTTGCCCGGCGCGCTGGCAGGACGACCATTGCAGTCCGTGCTCGACGAAGCGCTGGCGCCCGTCGATCGTGATGTCTTCCGCCGCCAGGTGAGCTACCACGGACAGATCGAAGCGCAAGCCAAACCGCCCACCAAGTAAGTCAGGACCCTCTCATGAACCTCTTCGAATTCGCCATCAAGTTCTTCCAGGACAGCGGCTTGGCCATCTACCCCAGCATCCTGATCGCCGCGATCGGTCTGGCGATTGCCATCGAACGCTTCGTCTTCCTGGCCAAGGCGCGCTCGCAGAACCGCGCGCTGTGGGACAAGATCCAGCCGCATCTGCAGAACGGCAAGCTGAAGGAAGTGCAGCAGATGGCTTCCTCCAGCGACGCGGCGGTGGGCAAGATCGTTGCCAACGGCCTGAACCGCATGCAGAGCCCG
>JANNJX010000704.1:0-6290 GCA_031396005.1 Burkholderiales bacterium | reverse complement strand
TGACGATGGCGTGACCGGGTCAGATCTCGCCGATGTCACCACCGTCGAAGTCGCCGCCGTCACTTCCTGCATCGGCGCTCGCATCGCTGGCCGCTTCTTCGGAGCCCTGCTCGGCTCCTGCGGTGTCGTCGGCTCCGGCATCGCCGAGGAACGACTGGGCAATGGCACTGCCAATCACCACCCCGGCGATGGTGGAAAGAAAACTGCCGGCCATCATGCCGCCCATTCCCATGCCGCGGCCACCCATGCCGCCGACAGCGCGCTCGATCGTTCCAGGCCGGCGAACTTCGGCACGTGTGGCCAAGCGCGCCAGCGATTGCGGATCGCTTTTCCCCGCCGCTTTCTCATCATCCGATATGTCGGCCGACAACTGCTGCAACAGCATGCTCCGTTGGTCCGGCGTGAGCTTGGCAAACGCTTCGGCATGCGCCTGCTCCAGGGTTTCTGGCGGCGCGGTCTTCAGCATGTAGCGGTAGCGGGCAATGGCCTGCTCATCCCCAGAGGGAGCCGGGCTGGCGCTCGTCCTCGGTGCCGGATTCGGCTGCTCTTCGTCGCGTCCGAGTAACTTGTCGAGAATTCCCACGTCGATGACTCCTTCGTCAGGTTGTCGTTGCATTCGCGGCTCCTGCCGCAGCCACTCGAGTGACGCTCGCGCAGCCGTCGCGCCGCTTTTGGCCAAGCTGCTCGCTGGGTTCGCCCGAGCGACCCGTTAGGGCAGCCGCGCTGCAAAAGGTTTCGTCTTTCTGGTCTGCCTCGGCTTCGCCCGAAGGCCAGCGCTTGCAGCGCGCCGCCGGCAGCGCAACAATCGGCACGCCATCCCCCGCGACCCTTCTCGTCGCCCGCCGCGCGGCCGTTCCGCGCGCGTCCACGGACCCCGTCACTGGCGCCACCGGAGATGACCCGCACAACGGTCAATCGGGGGCCGCCATGTCGTTGCGGCGTCTTTTGCCTCGGCCCCCGTGTCACACGAAGGACAACGAAGATGGTCACCTATATCGGACTGATGAGCTTCACTGAAAAGGGCATCCAGAGCGTCAAGCAGACCACGCAACGTGCCGCCGCCGCCAAGGAGGTCGGGCAGCGCATGGGCGTGAACATGCGCGACATCTGGTGGACCCTGGGCGAGCACGACATCGTCTGCGTGCTCGAAGCGGCGGACGAGGCATCGATCACCGCGTTCGAACTGGCCATCGCCGGCCAGGGCAACGTGCGCAGCAAGTCGCTGCGCGCATTCTCCGCGGCCGAGATGGACAAGATCCTGGCCAAGCTGCCGTAGTCGTTAGCGCCACCGCCGCTCTGGGCTGCGCGCCTCGCCGACAGCGGGCGCGCAGCGCTGCGTGGCGGTGGCCTGTCAACCGAAGCGGTGGCGCCGATCGACCGCAAGGGACGCTGCCGCGGCACAGTCGGCACGACGATGCCGATGACGGCCTACCGCAGCAGCGAGCACATGCTGGAGACGGTGCTGCCGCTGCGGCCTTTGTTGCACGCTCAGCTCTTGTTGCCCGCTGCTGACACCGCCGCGCGCAGCGCGAGCAGGTAGCTGTCGACGCCGAAGCCGGCAATCTGGCCCTTGACGATTTCGGCGAACACCGAGACGTGGCGGAACGGTTCACGGGCGTGGATGTTGCTCATGTGCAGTTCGACGACAGGGCAGGTGAGGATCGCCAGCGCATCGCGGATGCCGTAGCTGTAGTGCGTCCACGCGCCGGCGTTGATCAGCACCGCGTCCTGGCCTTCGGTGTAAGCCAGATGGATGCGCTCGCACATCGCGCCTTCGTGATTGGTCTGGAAGCTCTCGACCTGCGCGCCGAGTTCCTTGCCGAGCGACTTGAGTTGTTTGTCGATCTGTGCCAGCGTGATCGAGCCGTACTGCTTCGGGTCGCGCTTGCCGAACATGTTGTGGTTGATACCGTGCAGCATCAGGACTTTGAGCGTCATCGTGTTCTCACTCGATTTCAACGGTCGTACCGGATTTTGCAGCGGCGACGATGGCTTCGGTGACGCGCAGGTTCGCCAGGCCGTCGCGTGCGCTCACCAGCGGCAACGCTTCGCCGCGAACCATCGCGCCGAAATGCTCCATCTGGAGTCTTATCGGATCGTCGCGGATCATGCCGACCACGCCGACGTCGAACGGCTTCCACCACGAGCGCTCAGCGTCGCGCGGGTAGGTCTTCGTGCGCATCGTCGGCATCGACAGCGAGCCGTGGGTGCCGCAGACGGTGTAGCAGTCTTCGTCGTCGTAGCTCGGATAAACCTTGTTCTCCTGCGAGGTCTGCTCCCAGCTCTTGGCGCAGGCCGCGGTGTCGGACAGGAAGAACGTGCCGAGCGCGCCGCTGGCAAAACGCAGGCTGATCGACCCCGTGTCTTCGACCGGGAAGCCGCGCACGGCATGCGAGGTGAAAGCCTGTACGGCAACGATGTCGCCGCAGAGCATGCGCAGGTTGTGCACCTCGTGGATCATGTTGAGCAGGATCGGCCCGGCGCCAACATCACGGCGCCAAGGGGCGTCCTCGAAGTAGTGATCGGGCTTGACGAAGGTCGCGCTGCCCATCACACCGACGATGCGGCCGAGCACGCCGGAGCCCACCACCTGCCTGGCCTTGGCCATGATCGGGCTGTGCGCGCGGTGGTGGCCGATGAGGATGCGCGCTTGCGCTTCGTCGGCGGCGCGCACCAGACGCTCGGCTTCATCGACGGTCTGCGCGATCGGTTTCTCGAGCAGCATCGGTACGTGCGCGGCGATGCATTCCAGCGCGTGCGGCACGTGCAGCTGGTTCGGCGTGGCGAGCACGACGCCGTCAGGCTTGTCCTTGGCGAACAGCTCGGCGAGCGACGCGTACAGCGGCACGTCGGCGGCATCGGCATGCGCTTTCGCGCCGGGTGACGGATCGACCACGGCGCTCAGCTCGACCGTGGCGCTGCGTTGCGCCACACCGATGTGAGCTTGGCCGATGTAGCCGGCGCCGGCCACGGCGATGCGTGTCTTGCTCACGTCAATGGCACGGTGAGTTGATCGATCACCGGCCGCGTGTCGGGCCGCACGCCGCGCCACCACAAAAAGGCTTCGGCTGCTTGCTCGACCAGCATACCCACGCCGTCGGCCAGGCGCGGCACGCCGGCGTTCTGCGCCAGGCGCAGAAACGGCGTCAGGCCCTTGCCGTAGGCAAGCTCGTAGGCCAGCGCGCTGTTGGCGAACACGCCGGCTGGCACCGGCGGCAGCTCGCCCTTCAAGCTCGCTGTGGTGCCGTTCAACACGAGGTCGAAGCCGCGCTCGTGCGCCAGGTCGGCATAGCTGCAGGGCGTGACCTTGCCGTGCGCGGCGAACTGTTTGGCGAGTGTTTGCGCCGTCGCGACCGTGCGGTTGACGATCACCACCTCGGCCGTGCCGCGGTTGAGGAAGGGCGGCACCGCGCCGCGAACCGCGCCGCCGGCGCCGAGCACCAGCACACGCTTGCCCTCGAGCACCACGCCGAGGTTGCGCTCGATGTCGTTGGCCAGCCCGACGCCGTCGAAGTTTTGCGCGGCGATGCGCGAGCCGTCGAACTTCAGCGCGTTGGCGGCGCCGGCGATGCGCGCCGCTTCGTGGTGGTCAGTGGCCAGCTCGAACGCCTGCAGCTTGAACGGTGCGGTGACGTTGAGGCCCTTGCCGCCGGCGTCGCGGAAGGCGCGCACCTGCGCTTCGAAGCCACCGGCCGACCCTTCGATGCGCGTGTACTCGAGGTTCTGCTTCGTGCTCTCGGCAAATGCGCTGTGGATCAGCGGTGACTTGCTGTGGGCGATGGGGTTGCCGATGACGGCATAGCGGTCGGTCATGATTTGAAGCAGAACGGTTGTTCGATTGTGCTGCCTCGCCGAGGCGGGCCGGCGTCTGCGGCGCAGTCGGAAAATGGGGGTGTTCCAGCGCGGCGCTCAGCGCCGCGCGCGCGTTGGCTGAGAATGCGCGCTCTCGAACCCGCCGTCCCTCACTCGATCATGTTCAAACCCTTGCGCCACTTCGTCTTCGCCTTGTTGTGTCTGCCGCTGACGGTGCTAGCTGCCCTGCAGCCGGTGACCAGCGTCGAAGGCATCACCGAGTACCGCCTGCCCAACGGCCTGCAAGTGCTGCTGGCGCCCGACGACTCTAAGCCGACGACGACGGTCAACCTGACCTACAACGTCGGCAGCCGGCAGGAGAACTATGGTGAGACCGGCATGGCGCATCTGCTCGAACACCTGCTGTTCAAGGGCACGCCGCGCCACCCGCTGGTCTGGGCCGAGTTCAACAAGCGCGGGCTGCGCGCCAACGGCAGCACCTGGCTCGACCGCACCAACTACTTCGCCAGCTTCTCCGCCAACGAGGTCAACATGGCCTGGTACCTCGATTGGCTCGCCGACTCGATGACCAAGAGCTTCATCGCCAGGAAGGATCTCGACAGCGAGATGACGGTGGTGCGCAACGAGATGGAAGCCGGCGAGAACGACCCGGGCCGCGTACTGTTCGAGAAGTCGCTGGCGACGATGTACCAGTGGCACAACTACGGCAAGTCCACCATTGGCGCGCGCGCCGACGTCGAGGGCGTGGACATCGGCCGTCTGCAGGCCTTCTACCGCACCTGGTACCAGCCCGACAACGCGGCGCTGATCGTCTCCGGCAAGTTCGACCCGCAGCGCGTGCTGGCCCTGGTGCAGAAGCACTTTGCGCCGATCCCCAAACCGAAGCGCACGCTGCCGCGGCAGTACACGCTTGAAGCGGCGCAGGACGGCGAGCGTGCGGTGACGCTGCGCCGCGTCGGCGGCACGCCGCAGTTGATCGCTTCCTACCACGGCGTGCCTGGCGCACACCCGGATCACGCCGCCGCCGAGGTGTTGACGCTGGTCATGGGCGACACGCCGGCCGGCCGCCTGCACAAGCGCCTGACCGCCAACGGGCTGGCCGCAGAAACCTGGTCGTGGACGCCGACGCTGCACGACCCGGGCTTCATGAGCTTCGGCGCCTCGCTCGCACCCGGGCAGGACGTGGCCGCGGCGCAAGCGGCGCTGCTGGCAACGCTGGAGGGCGTGGCCAAGGAGCCGCTGACGGCCGAAGAGGTGGAGCGCGCGCGCGTCAAGTGGCTGAACAGCTGGGAGCAACAGTTCACCGATCCGGAGCGCGTCGGCGTGGCGGTGTCGGAGTTCGTTTCTCAGGGCGACTGGCGGTTGTTCTTCCTGCTGCGCGACCGCGTGCGCAAGGTTCAGCTCGCCGACGTGCAGCGCTTCGCCAGCGAGCGCCTGCTGGCCGCCAACCGCACGCTCGGCGCTTACGTGCCGACCGATCAGCCGCAACGCTCGCCTGCGCCGGCGGCCGCCGACGTGGCCCAGCAGATGAAGAGCTTCGTGCCGCAGGCAGTGGCCGCTGCGGCCGAGCGCTTCGAGGCCACGCCGGCCAACATCGATGCGCGCACGCAGCGCGGTCGGCTGTCCGGCAACGCCGGCGGCGTGCAGTTCGCGCTGCTGCCGAAGACGACCCGCGGCCAGTCGGTGGTCGCCAGCATGACGCTGCGCGGCGGCGACCTGGCCACGCACCAGGCCAAGGCCGAAGTGGCCGCGCTGCTCGGCGCGATGCTCGACAAGGGCACGCCCGAGATCGGCCGCCAGCAGGTGCAGGACCGGCTGGACGCGCTGCGCACCGAACTCGCGATCGGCATGAGCGCGAACGAGCCGGGCGCGCTGATGGTGAGCCTGCGCTCGCGCCGCGAGCATCTGCCGGCGGCGATCGAGCTGGTGGGCGCGCTGCTGCGCCAGCCCGCGTTCGACGCTGCTGTGCTCGACGAGGTCAAGCGCCAAACGGTGGCCGGCATCGAAGCCCAGCGCAAGGAGCCCGACGCCGTGCTCGACGAAGCGTTGTGGCGCCACGGCAACCCGCACCGGCGCGGCGACATCCGCCACCCGCGCAGCTTCGACGAGCGCTTGCAGGACGTGCAGGCCGTCACGCCGCAGGCGCTGCGTGAGCTGCACGGCAAGGTCGTCGGCGCCGGCCGCGTCGAGCTCGCCGTCGTCGGCGATTTCGATGCCGAGGCGGTGAAGGCGGCGGCGCAGCGCGCCTTCGGCGGCTGGCCCTCGGCCGCGGCCTACGCGCGCGTGCCGTTCCCGCCGTACGCACCGCCGCCGACGCGCCTGGTCTTCAAGACGCCCGACAAGCAGAACGCGGTGCTGATGGTGATCCAGCCGCTGGCGTTGAAAGAAGGCGACCCCGACTACGCGGCGCTGACGATGGCCAACCACCTGCTCGGCAGCGGCGGCAACTCGCGTCTGTGGAACCGCATCCGCGAAAA
>JANNJX010000690.1:0-3099 GCA_031396005.1 Burkholderiales bacterium | reverse complement strand
GCGCGCCGCGGCGCCGCGGCGCTGTGCCTGGTCGGCGCCGTGTCGGCGGCGCCAGCCGACGGCGTGGCCGAGGTCCTCAAGCCGCTGCACCGCGGCACGCCGCACGACGCGCTGTTTGATGTGGCCTTCGATGGCGCGCGCGGCATTGCCGTCGGCGCCTTCGGCAGCGTGCTCGAATCGGCCGACGGCGGTGCGACGTGGCAGCGCCA
Source organism: Burkholderiales bacterium (assembly GCA_031396005.1). Lineage (GTDB taxonomy): Bacteria > Pseudomonadota > Gammaproteobacteria > Burkholderiales > Burkholderiaceae_C > CADEEN01. The sequence continues at coordinate 2,890 of JANNJX010000690.1, read as the reverse complement.
GCCGAACTTGCCCACCACCAACCTGGCGCTGATGGCGGTGGCAATGCGCGGCGGCAAGTGCCTGGCGGTCGGCCAGTCGGGCGTGGTCTTCAAGGCCGACGACTGCAAGACCTGGAATACGATCGCGCCGCTGACGCCGGCCCGGCTGCTTGCGGTGGACGCGAATGCGCAGGGCGTGGCCTACGCGGTCGGCGGCTTCGGCACCGTGTTGCGCTCGGCCGATGGCGGCCAGACCTGGGCCTTGCTGACGATCGACTGGAAGCCGTTCACCAAGGACGGCGCCGAGCCGCACCTGTACGACGTGCATGTCGCCGCCGACGGCGTGCCGACAATGGTCGGCGAGTTCGAACTGATCCTGCGCGCCGACACGTCGGGCAAGAACTGGAAAGCGCTGCGCCAGGGCGAACGCTCGCTGTTCGCGCTGACGATGCAGAGCGACGGCCGCGCCTATGCCGTCGGCCAGAGCGGCGCGGTGCTGGCCAGCAGCGATGGTGGCGCCACCTGGCGCGCGCTGTCCAGCGGCACCGAGGCGATTCTGACGTCGGTGCATGCCGGACCCAAAGGCCAGTTGCTCGCCAGCGGCATCAACACCGTGCTCGCCAGCAAGGACGACGGCAGCACCTGGCGCCGCGTCGTCTCGGACCAGGCCGCACAAGGCAGGCATCAGGCCATCGGCGCCGGCACGGCCGGCGACGGCAAGGTGCGCCTGGTCGTCGTCGGCTCCGGCGGCGCGATTCTCGAAGTCAATCCGTAGCAGATTCATACGCAGACCAAGACACATCCCACAACGAGGAGACAACCGCATGAAGCACCTTCACACGCCCGCCCCACGCCGGCATGCCGTGGCCCTGGCGGCCCTGTCCGCCGTGGCTGCCCCCGCGCTCGGCGCCGACTGGGACCTGTCGGGCCAGGTGCGGCAGGAGATCGCGGTCAAGACGACCGGCGACCAGAACAAGGCCAATCAGACCGGCAACCCGTTCAACGGCGTCACCTACTCGAGCACCGGCCTGTTGCCGGCCGAGGACTTGACGAGGCCGGCGTCGTTTTCCGACAAGGCCAAGATCAACTCCTTTGCGACGCGGCTCGAGCTGAATCTCGACGGCCGCTTGAGCGACACGCTGAAGGCCACCTTCAAGCTGCGCGCCATCAGCGAAAACGTCGGCTCGGTGGACTCGGTGTGGAAGGACGGCACGGCCGGCCCGCTCGCCGGCCAGTTCTACCGCCAGGAGTTCGGCGGCACCGCAGGCGGCCCGCTGGCCTACGGCAGCAAGCGCAACGGCGTCGACCTGCCCGCGGCCTATCTGGACTTCAACAGCGGCCCGTTGTGGATTCGCGCCGGCAACCAGCAGATCGCCTGGGGCGAAGCGATCTTCTTCCGCGTTGCCGACGTGCCCAACGGTCTCGACCTGCGCGGCCACCTGCTCGACCCCGCGGCCGAGGAGTACTCGGACAAGCGACGTTCGTCGCTCGGCCTGCGCGCCAACTACCGCTTCAGCGACAAGACCGACGTCGATGCCTTCGTGCAGCGCTTCTCGCCGACGTTGATCCCCAACGGCGAGACGCCCTACAACCTCATCGCCGACCAGTTCACGGTGCAGCAGAAGGCCGGCTACGACAAGGTGAAGAACAAGATCAACGCCGGCTTTCGCGCACGCACGGACATCGGCGGCTTCGGCGTGCAAGGCTTCGCGGTCTCGCGCTACAACCCGGACGGCGTCTTCAAGTGGACCGAAGCCAAGGGCGTGGGCGCAGTGCCCGGCACACCGTTCCAGGCCGGCACCACCAGCGGCGTCTACAACGGCGGGGAGTGGTTCGAGTCGGCCGCGCGCTCGCGACTGAACGGCATCCAGGGGTTGGACGCTGCACTGAACCTGTCGTCGGGCAGCGTCCTCGGCAGCCCGCTGTCGGCCAGCCCGGCTTTTGTCGGTACGCCCCTCGAAGGGCTGCCGCTGCTGCAACAGGTGGCCGGCGCCTGCGGCGCCGCGGGCATCACGCTCGGCGACTTCAACGTCGGCAGCAGTGCCGCGGCCGGCTGCGTGCTCGACTCGTTCTTCAGCCCGGTGACCGGCCTGGGCAACCTGCGCGGCCACATCAGCCGCGAGTTCCCGCGCGAGACGGTGGTCGGCTTCGGCGTCAACCATGTCTTCGAAGGCGCGCCCGATTCGCTGCTCGACCAGTTGATCGGCCGCTTCGAGTTTTCCTACACGCCGAACAAGCGCTTCACCAACCCGACCCTCGGCCCGTACCTGAAGAAAAACGAATACCAGTTCGCCTTCATCACCGAGAAGTACCACAAGTTCACCAGCGCCTTTCCGGCCACCTACTTCGTGCTGCAGTGGCTGCACAAGTCGCAGAGCGATCTGTTCGGGCGCCACCTGAGCGGCGTCAACAACACGCCGGGCACGACGCCTGCGGGGCAGTCGGGCGGCTTCAATGCGGTGGCGCTGGCGTTGCAGCAACCGTCGCCGACGCTTGAATACCGCTTCGACTTTGCGCTGCTCACCGACTTGAAAGGCGGCTGGTACGCGCAGCCGGGCCTGCGCTGGAAACCGTCGAAGGCGATCCAGGGCGACCTGTACGCCAACATCCTGACGTCGAGCAGCAAGGGCCAGCAGAAGAACTTCACCGATGGCCTGCTGCACAACAACGAAATCCACGCCCGCATCAGCTATCAATTCTGATGGAATGACCCACCCCTGTAGCGGCTTCCGGAGTACGCTTGTTTCTCCGTCGGTGCTTGCAAGGCGGTGGGCGGGCCGCGTGCGCAGCGCAGAGGCTTGCCCTTCGCTGCGCTACGGGTGCCCTGCGGTACTCGCCTTTGGGTCGCACCGCGTAACTCGCTTCACTCACTGCGTTCGTTGCGCTCGAACAGACGCGGTGAGTCAGTTGA
>JANNJX010000646.1:0-1632 GCA_031396005.1 Burkholderiales bacterium | reverse complement strand
AAAGCCACGCGTGTTGCCCATGAAGAAGTGCGACTGCTGCGCCGACACGCCCGCGCCTTCGGAATTCGTGACGCGCTTGTCAGTCGCAAACGCCGCCGCCTCGCAGCGCAGCGCCAGCGCGGCAGCGGCTTGCGCATCGATCGCCCACGGATGGCACAGATCGAGATCGCGCTGCGTCGCTTCCGGCGGCGCCAAGTCGGCCTCGTCTGGCAGGCCGGCCACTGGGTCTTCAGCCGTGAAACGCGCGATGTCGTACGCCGCGCGCACCGTCTGTTCGAGCGCGGCCCGCGAGAAGTCCGACGTGCTCGCATTGCCGCGGCGCTGCCCCAGATAGACAGCCACACCGATCGACTTATCGCGGTTGCGCTCGACGTTCTCCAGCGCGCCTTTGCGCACCGAGACCGACAAGCCCGCGCCTTCAGAGACCTCGACGCCGGCGTCGCTGGCGCCGGCCGTGCGGGCGATGCGCAGCACGTCTTCCACCAGCTGCTGGAACTGCTCGCGGCTGTAGGCGAATCCTTGGGCTTTTGTCATGCGAACTATCATAACGAGCGAGATGAAAACAGACGACGAAGCCACCCCCGCCAGCGCCTACGACCGGCCGAGCAAGAGCGCGTTGAAGCGCGAAGCGCATGAGCATCAGGCGCTCGGCGAGGCGTTGACCACAATGTCCGAGAGCGCGCTCGCGGCGGCACCGTTGACCGAGGCCTTGCGCGACGCGATCGAACAGTGGCGCCACACGCGTTCGCACGAGGGCAAGCGACGGCAAATGCAGTACGTCGGCAAGCTGATGCGCGACGCCGACATCGAACCGATCCGCGAAGCCGTCGCTGCGGCCAGGCTCGGCCACGCGCACGACTCGCTGGCGCTGCATCAAGCCGAACTGTGGCGCACCGAACTCGTGGCCAGTGACGATGCGTTGACACGCTGGATGGGCGAGCATCCGCAAACCGATCTGCAACCCTTGCGCGCGCTGATTCGCAATGCACGCAAGGATTCCGAGCTGCCACCCGAGCAACGCCACGGCCGCGCTTGGCGCGAGCTCTTTCAGTTCATCAAGCCCTTCTTAAAATGACGGAGCTTGCCCGCGTGAAGATCGGCTTGCTTTCGGTGAGCGACCGCGCCTCGGCCGGCGTCTATGAAGACAAGGGCATCCCGGCGTTGAAGGAGTGGCTGACTCGCGCGCTGAAGAACCCGATCGACTGGGACACGCGCGTGATCCCCGACGAGCAGGACGGCATCACGCACGCGCTGATGGAACTGGTCGACATCAAGCAATGCGATCTCGTGCTGACGACCGGTGGCACGGGCCCGGCGGCACGCGACGTCACGCCGGAGGCGACGCTTGCCGTTGCCGACAAGGAGATGCCCGGCTTCGGCGAGCAGATGCGGCAGATCAGCTTGAAGTTCGTGCCGACGGCGATCCTGTCGCGGCAGGTGGCGGTGATCCGCAAGCAGACGTTGATCATCAACCTGCCCGGGCAGCCGAAGTCGATTGCGGAAACGCTGTCGGGCTTGCCGGATGTGCCCGGCATCTTCGCCGCGGTGCCCTACTGCATCGATCTGATCGGCGGGCCCTACCTCGAAACCGACGACGCTGTGTGCAAAGCGTTCCGCCCCAAGTCCGCGATC
>JANNJX010000593.1:0-1999 GCA_031396005.1 Burkholderiales bacterium | reverse complement strand
CGACGCCCGCATCGACTTCAGCGCCGACAGCGCAGCCACGCGCAGTGCGATCGAAGCCGCGCTGCCGGTGCTCGCCGCCGCGCTCGACGATAGCGGCTTGAAGCTCAGCGGCGGCGGCGTGCACGACGGCGCCGCGCAACGCCACGGCACCTGGCATGAACGCGGCGTGACGCATCGCACGGCAAGCCCGGACTCGGCAGACGCGGGCGATGCGCTGTCCGCCGCTGGCGCGTCGCGCACTGCGAGCGGCCGCGGCCTGGTCGATCTGGTGGCCTGACAAGGTGTGAGCAGGGCCGCAAAGGCCCCGCTTATCGGCACTTGCGGGCCGGCGCTGCGGCGAACAATCGCTCTTCAAGAACCCGCCGTGCAGCCAGCGCGCGGCGGCCACAGGAGCCTTGGATGTCCGCCGCCTCTACCCAGTCCGCCAGCCCCGCCACCGCCGACGCCGCACCGACAGGCTCGGGCAAGTTGTCGTTCAAGGGTGGCAAGAAAAAACTGATCCTGATCGGCGCCGCGCTGGCGGTGCTGCTGGCCGGCGGCAGCGCCGGCGCGTTCTTCGTCCTCAAAAAACGCGCGGCCGCTGCGGCGCTCGCCGCTGAAGAAGGCGGTGACGGCGCGGCCGACAAGGCCGAAGAAAAGACGCTCAAGGCCGACGTCAAGCACGCGCCGGCCTTCGTGCCGCTCGATCCGTTCACCGTCAACCTGGCCGACCGCGAAGCCGAGCGCTACGCCCAGGTCGGCATGACGCTGGAGCTTGCCGACGCCAAGGCGGCCGACCTGCTCAAGGCCTACATGCCGGCGATCCGCAACAACATCCTGCTCGTGCTCGCCGGCAAGACCGCCGGCCAGTTGATGGAGCACCAAGGCAAGCTGCAGCTCGCGGCCGAAGTGCGCGCCGCGGCGTTGAAGCCGCTGGGCTACGTGGTCAAGGCCGACGCCGCGGCCGCACCGCACGCCGCGGCGGACGGCGACGACACGCCGCCGATCCGCGCCGTGCACTTCTCCAACTTCATCATCCAATAAGTCCGAAATGACGGCGATGAATCAACAGGTTCTTTCGCAAGACGAAGTCGATGCGCTGCTGCAGGGCATCACCGGCGACGAGCAGGCGGCGCAGGCCGAGGCGCTGGCGCCCGGCGCCGTGCGCGACTACGACCTGGCGACCGAGGATCGCATCGTGCGTGCGCGCATGCCGGCGCTGGAGGTCGTCAACGAGCGCTTTGCGCGTTACCTGCGCAGCGGCGTCTTCAAGCTGATGGGCAAGCACCCGGAAGTGGCCCTGGGTGGCATCAAGGTGCAGAAGTACAGCGCCTTCATGCGCGACATCGTCGTGCCGACCAACTTCAACATCGTCGCCGTGCGGCCGCTGCACGGCACGGGGCTCGTCGTTTGCGACCCGACGCTGGTGTTCGCCGTCATCGACGCGCTGTTCGGCGGCGCCGGCAAATACCACGCGCGCATCGAAGGCCGCGAGTTCAGCGCCACCGAGCGACGCGTGATCGCGCGCCTGCTGGCCACCGTCTGCGCCGACTACAACAGGGCCTGGGACGGCATCTACCCGCTCGAGCTCGAAGTGCAGCGCACCGAGATGCAGCCGCAGTTCGTCAACGTCTGCTCGGCCGGCGACATGGTGGTGACGACCACGTTCACGCTTGAAATCGGCGAGAGCTCGGGCGCCGTTCACTTCTGCTTTCCGTACTCGACGCTGGAGCCGATCCGCGACGTGCTCTACAGCCCACCGCAGGGCGACACCCCTTTGCCCGACGCGCGCTGGGTCGATCTGCTGCGCCGGGAGATCCAGGCCGCCGAGGTCGATCTGGTGGCCGAACTGGCGACCACGCAGGCCACCGTCGAACAACTGCTGTCGTGGAAGCCGGGCGACTTCATCGAGCTCGACCTCGACCCGGCGATTCAAGCCAAGGTCGACGGCGTGCCCGTGCTCGATTGCCACTACGGCACCGCCAACAACCGCTATGCGATCAAGGTCGATCGATTGATT
>JANNJX010000584.1:0-6813 GCA_031396005.1 Burkholderiales bacterium | reverse complement strand
GCGACATGAGCAGTCTCCGATGGAGAGAATAGGGACGAACGAGCTTACGCCCGCCCGTCGCGGCGAATGCAACGTTCAGTTCGCGGCCAGTCCGTTGGCGCCGACGGGCAGATCATCGATGCGCCCTTGCGCCTGCAACTGGCCGTCGCGGCCGATGCCGAACGACTGAATGCTGCGCCCGCCGCCGTTGAGCACGAACAGCGTGCGGCCGCGCGGCGCGATCGCTGCATCGATCGGGCCGGCGTCGGTGGTGGTGGCGATGGCCTGGCCGAGTGCGGCCTGGCCGTTGCGGCCGACGGTGTACGAACTGATGTTGCCGCTGGCGGTGTTGGTGACGTAGGCGTGGCGGCCGTTGGGCGTGACCACGACCCAGCACGCCGCCGATTGCCCCGATGGCACCGACGCGCTGACGAGCTGCGGCAGCACCGCGTCGTGATGCGAGAAGGTGTACGACGACAACGCGCTCGCGCCGGCAGCGCCGCCGAAGGCTTCGGACACCAGCACCGTGCCGCGGCGATCGACGGCGAAGCCGAACGGCGTCATGCCCGACGACGCAGTGATCCGCGGCGCCTCGATGGCGCCGTCGCGCTTGACGCGGTAGGTGGTGATCTTGTTGGTCGCCTTCTCGGTGACGATCAGCACGCGCCCGTCTTCGCCGAAGGCCACCTGCGCCGGCGCCGGGCCGCCGGACGCCGACAGCGGCTGCATGCCGCCCGCGACTGCTTCGAGCATGCCGTGACGGTTGCGGAAGCCGGCGATGTTGCCGGCGCCGTTGGCGCTCAGCACCACCACCAGGCCGTCGTGCTCGGCCACGCTCACCGGGCGCAGGCCGCCGGCATCGACCACCGAGGTCAGGTGCAGGCCGTTGCGGCGCACGCGGAAGGTCGACACCGTGTTGCTGCCGGCATTGACGACGAAGAGGTGGCGGCCGTCCTGGCTCAACGTCACCGCGCCCTGGTTGCCCAGGCCGCCGCCGCTGCCGACGCCCTGCGTGGCCAGGCGCGTGGCCAGGCGCAGCGCGCCGCCGCGGTCGGTGTCGTAGACCAGCAGTTCGTTGCCGGCCGTGGCATTGGTGCTGGTGAAGACCTTGCCGGCGCGAAAGCCTTCATCGTCGTCATCGTGGTACGCGTGCAGGGCGGGTGAAGCGCTGCCCAGGGCGAGGGCCAGGCCCAGCGTTTGCAGGGCGAAGCGGCGGCGGATGGTCATCGGTGTCTCCTTGACGGGTTGAAATGCATGCCCAGTCTCGACAGCCGCCGCGCCCGGGTCATCACGAACAGGTCAACGATCGGTCCCGTTTTGTGGCGCGTCGCCGTGAGAGTTGCGTGAGGACTTGCAGGCCGCCGCGTGCCACGCTTGCGACATGAGCGCTTTGCCCCTCGACATGCTGAGCCACCACCGCGCTGACCTGCTGCGCTACGCGCGGTGCCACCTGCGCGACGCCGCGCTGGCCGAAGACGTGGTGCACGACGTGCTGGCCGCGGTGCTGGCCGGGCAGGCGAGCTTCGGCAAGCGCTCCAGCCTGCGCACCTGGCTCGTCGGCATCCTGAAGCACAAGATCGTCGATGCGATCCGCCAGCGCGCCGGCGAATGCAGCCTGGAGGCGATGCAGGGCGACGACGACGCCGACGCGGTCGCGCCGCCACTGCCGGCGGCGCTGATCGATCACGCCGATCCGTCGTTGTTGGTCGAGCAGCGCCAGACGCTGCACCGCGCGCTGACGCGCCTCGCGGCGCTGCCGGCGCCGCTGCGCCGCACCTTCGAGATGCACGTCGTGTTCGGCCACAGCACGGCCGAGGTTTGCGCGGCGATGGACATCAGCGCAGCCAACCTCTGGGTGCGCGTGCACCGCGTGCGCAAGGAGCTGCTGGCGGCGTGAATGGCCCCCCGGAAGCGGCTTCGCCGCCTCCCCCGAGGGGGCGCCGCCAGCGGCCTGACAGAGCCCGTTCCGCGGCGGCTGCTTGGCTGGACCGCGCTGGTGTGTCGCGGGTTGCGCGAAGCGCGGCGGCGTTACTGATGAAAATCGGCGCCGTCACGCCGCCTGCGGCAGGCTGAACTCGAAGCGCGTGCCGTGCGCCGGGTCGCTGTGCACGCGCACCGCGCTGCCGTGCAGGTCGAGGATGCGTTTGACGATGGCCAGGCCGAGGCCGGCGCTGGCGCCGTGCCCGGGCGGCAGCGGCGCGTCGTCGGCGCGCCAGTAGCGCTCGAAAATGTGCGGCAGGTGCTCGCGCGCGATGCCGCTGCCCGTATCGACGACGGCCACGCGCAGTGCGTCGGGGCCGTCGCGCTCGATCGCCAGCGTCACCGCACCGCCGCGCGGCGTGTGGGCAAGGGCGTTGTCCACCAGGTTCTGCAGAACGCGCTCGATCAGGCCGATGTCGGCGCGCACGAATGCGTGGGCGGGTGCCTGCGCTTCGCTGTTCTCGGCCAGCGTCAGCGCCACGCCGCGCTCGCGCGCGGCGAGCTGGCCGTCCTGCACCACGTCCTGCAGCAGCTCGCCGAGGCGAAACGGCTCCAGCCGAGGCGCCACCTGGCCGGCGTCGAGCTTGGACAGCTCCAACAGATCGGCGATGCGGCGGTGCAAACGTTTCAGATGCCGCATCGCCGTGCGCAGGTGCTGCTCGCGCGCCGACGCGTCCAACTGGTCGCCGGCCAGCAGCAGCGTCTCGACATAGCCCTGCACGTTGGCCAGCGGCGTGTGCAGGTCGTGCGAGATGTTGCTGACGAGCTCGCGCCTCAAGCGGTCGTTGTCCTGCAGGTGCTGCACCTGCTGCGCGATGCGCTGCTGCATCGCCCGCGTGGCCTCGCGCAGCGCGTCGACCTCGTCGCCCGCCGCGGGCGCGCGTCGTGCGTCCGTGGCGTCGGCATGGAAGGCACGCACCTCGTCGGTGAGGCGGCGCAGCGGCCGCGTCAGCTTGCGCATCAGCAGCACCAGCAGCAGCGCCGCACCGGCGGTGGCGGCGAGGGCGATCAGGCTGAGTTCACGCCAGGCGCTGGACTGCGCGACGGCTGCGGCCACGGCCTGCTGCGTCTGGCCTTGCAGCACGACGTAGAGATAACCGGTCATGCGGCCGTCGGCAGCTAGGCCCTCGACCGAGACCACGTTGCGCGCGCCAGGGCGGCGCGGGTCGTCGCCGAGCAGCGGCAGCGCCGGTGGTGTGCTGCTGCGCGCGGCCAGCGGGCGCACCACCGCCAGGTCGACGCGTTCGGCGATCGGCTGCGTCGTGTCGAGCGCGTGACCGATGACGCGGCCTTCGGTGTCGAGCAGGTAGACCTCGAGCGCGGGGTTGAGCGCCATCGCGTACATCGCCAGGTCGGCCAGCAGCGCACGGTCGGGCTTGCCGTCGCTCGCGATCAGCGCTCGCGGCTGTTGCGCGACGATGGTGGCAGCGAGACCGAGCTGCAGGCGCTGCGTGGCTTCGAGCGCATCCTGCGCCGCCTGGCGTCGCGCCGCAGCCAGCAGCGCACTCGCCAGCAGCACCAACAGCAACAGCACGGCGGCGGTGAGGCGCACATGCAGCCGGCGCTGCCATGCGATCGCGGGTTGCACAGCTTTCACGCCGCCACGCCGGTGGTTTCAAAACGGTAGCCGACGCCCCAGACGGTGTGGATGAAGCGCGCTTCGGTGCGGTCGTCGCCGAGCTTGGCGCGCAGGCGGTTGATGTGGCTGTTGACGGTGTGGTCGTAGCCGTCGTGGCCGTAGCCCCAGACCTGTTCGAGCAGTTCGGCGCGGGTGAAGGCGCGGCCGGGGTGACGCATGAAGTGCCACAGCAGATCGAACTCGCGCGGCGTCAGCACCAGCTCCTGCTCGGCCTGCCAGGCGCGGCGCTGCGTGCGGTCGATGCGCAGCTCGGCGCAATCGAGGCGCTGCGGCGCATCGGCCGGTGCGGCGGCGGTCTGCGCCGAGCGCCGCAGCAGCGCGCGCACACGCGCCTGCAACTCGAGCACCGAGAACGGTTTGGTGACGTAGTCGTCGGCGCCGAGTTCGAGGCCGAGCACGCGGTCGAGTTCGGCCGAGCGCGCGGTCAACATCAGGATCGGCACGTGGCGCGCGCGGGCGCGCAATTCGCGGCACAGGTCCAGCCCCGACAGGCCGGGCAGGCGCAGATCGAGCACGAGGGCGTCGAAGCGGCCTTCGAGCGCGAGTGCCAGACCGCTCGGACCGTCGCGCGCCAGCGTCACTTCGGCCGGCAGGTCCGACAGGTGCAGCTTGAGCAGGGCAGCGATGTCCTGCTCGTCTTCGATCACGAGCAGGCGGGGTGGTGTCATGGGCAAGGCGGTTTGGACAGGCGTTGGTGCGGGGAGCCTATCGTGACGCGCTCACGCCGCGCAGTCCTCACGAAGTGATCACGGTCAGTCGAGTTGTCCGGCACTTTGCGCCAGGTCGGTGCGGGTAGCGAGCGCCGCGGCCAGCGCGAGGGCCACGCCCTCGACCAGCGCCGCCAGCGGCAGGCTCGGTTGACCCGGCTGCGCCTGCTGCGGCAGGCAGCACAGGTGCATGAAGCCGCCGCGCACGCCGCGGCGGCGTTGCAGTGCGTGCATCAGGCCGTAGAAGACGTGGTTGCAGACGAAGGTGCCGGCGCTGTTGGAGACGTTCGCCGGATGCCCTGCCGCGCGCAGTGCCGCCGCCATCGCCTTGATCGGCAGCGTCGAGAAATGTGCTGAAGCGCCGCGGGCGATGACCGGCCGGTCGATCGGCAACGCGCCAGCGTTGTCGGCGATGCGCGCATCGTCGAGGTTGATCGCCACGCGCTCCGGCGTGAAGCCTTCGCGGCCGGCGGCCAGGCCGAGCGCGAGCACGAGTTGCGGGCGGTGCGTGTCGAGGGCGGCGCGCAGCGCGTCGATCGAGGCGCCGAAGACGCAGGGCAGCACAACGCCGATCACCGGCACGCCGTCGATGCTGCGACCGTGCAGCGCCTGCGCGACCTCGGCCGACGGGTTGATGCGCTCACCGCCGAAAGGCTCGAAGCCGGAGACGAGGATCGGCTTCACGCAGGCGGTCCCCAACCCCCGCCACCGGGCGTCTCGACGACGAACACGTCGCCCGGCTCCATCGCTGCCGAGCCGATGTGGCCGAGCGTCTCGACGCTGCCGTCACGGCGTTCGATGCGGTTGATGCCGAGCGCGCCTGCTGCGCCGCCGGCGCCGCCGAAGGCGGGGACGACGCGGCCGTTGGACAGAATGCTGGCCGTCATGCGTTCAAGAAAGCGCACGCGCCGCACGCCGCCGTCGCCGCCGCGCCAGCGCCCGGCGCCGCCGGAGCCGCGGCGGATTTCGTAGCTGTCCAGGCGCACCGGGAAGCGGAACTCGAGCACCTCGGGGTCGGTCAGGCGCGAGTTGGTCATGTGCGTCTGCACCACGCTCGTGCCGTCGAAGCCGGGGCCGGCGCCGGCGCCGCTGCCGCCGCTGACGGTTTCGTAGTACTGGTGTGTCTCGTTGCCGAAGGTGAAGTTGTTCATCGTGCACTGGCTCGCCGCCATCACGCCCAGCGCGCCGTACAGGGCGTTGGTGACGCAACTCGACGTCTCGACGTTGCCGGCGACGACAGCGGCCGGATGGCGTGGGTTCAACATGCAGCCTTCGGGCACGATGACGTGCAGCGGCTTCAGGCAGCCGGCGTTGAGCGGGATGTCGTCGTCGACCAGCGTGCGAAAAACGTAGAGCACCGCGGCCATCGTCACTGCTTTGGGCGCGTTGAAGTTGTTGTGCAGTTGCGCGCTGGTGCCGGAGAAGTCGATCGTGGCTTCGCGCTGCGCGGCATCGACCGTGACCGCGACGGCGATGCGCGCGCCGTTGTCGAGGTCGAGCGTGAACTGCCCGTCCTTCAATGCCGTGATGACGCGCCGCACACTCTCTTCGGCGTTGTCCTGCACATGCTTCATGTACGCGTCCACCGTCGCGCGGCCGAACTGTGCCACCATCGCCTGCAGCTCCTCGACACCCTTCTGGTTGGCCGCGATCTGCGCGCGCAGGTCGGCGAGGGTCTGCTGCGGATTGCGGGCGGGGTAACTTTGGGCCCCTTCGCGCTCCGCGCCGGCCCCCAAGGGGAGTGTCCCGACCGGGGAGACCCCGTCCGGGACACCGCCGCGCAGACGATCGAGCAGCTCGGCTTCGCGCATCACGCCGTCGCGCACCAGCAGGAAGTTGTCGAACAGCACGCCTTCTTCGTCGATGGTGGTCGAGAACGGCGGCATCGAGCCGGGCGTCGAGCCGCCGATGTCGGCGTGGTGGCCGCGCGAGGCGACATAAAAGCTCGGGTGATCCGTTCGCCAATACACCGGCGTCACCACCGTCACGTCCGGCAGGTGCGTGCCGCCGTTGTATGGATCGTTGAGCAGGTAGATGTCGCCCGGCTGCATCTTCGGGTTGCGCGCGATCACGCATCTGATGCTCTCGCTCATCGAGCCCAGGTGCACCGGCATGTGCGGCGCGTTGGCGATCAACTGGCCGTCGGCGTCGAAGAGGGCGCAGGAAAAATCAAGCCGTTCCTTGATGTTCACCGAGTACGCCGTGTTCTGCAGGCGCAGCCCCATCTGCTCGGCGATGTTCATGAACAGGTTGTTGAAGACTTCGAGCATCACCGGGTCGGCGTCGGTGCCGATGGCGTGTTGGCTTGCGCGCGGCTGCACGCGCTGCAGCTCGATCGGGCCGGCCGCGGTGAGCGTCGCGCGCCAACCCGGTTCGACCACCGTGGTCGCATTGCGCTCGGCGACGATGGCCGGGCCGTCGATCGTGGCGCCGGCGCGCAGCGACTCGCGCACGAACAGCGCCGCATCGAGCCAGCGCCCGGCGTGCATGCGCACGCTGGCGTCGGGC
>JANNJX010000519.1:0-2413 GCA_031396005.1 Burkholderiales bacterium | reverse complement strand
GGGTATTGCTTGGCGAGTTCGGGCAGCGAGAAGAAGCTGGACTTCTTGCCGTCCCGGGTTGAAAGAGTTTTCTGCGTGGCGGCGAAGGCGTGGCCCATTCGTGTTCTCCGGAAAAAAGTTGTGGGGATTATGTGGCGCGCGGCGTGCACTGAGCACAATGCAGACCATGTTGCTGGGATGCATTGCAGACGACTTCACCGGCGCCACCGATCTGGCGAACAACCTGGTGCGTGCGGGCATGCGCGTGGTGCAGACCATCGGCGTACCGTCGCGGCCCGTCGATGACGCTGCCGATGCGGTGGTGGTGTCGCTGAAGTCGCGCACCATCGAACCCGCAGCGGCTGTCGAACTGTCGCTCGCCGCACTGCGATGGTTGCGCGCGCAGGGTGCGGCGCAGATTTACTTCAAGGTCTGCTCGACCTTCGACTCCACCGAGCGCGGCAACATCGGCCCGGTGGCCGAGGCCTTGCTCGAAGCGCTCGGCGCCGCTTTCGCACCGGTCTGTCCCGCGTTCCCCGAAGCCGGCCGCACCGTGTTCTTCGGCCACCTGTTCGTCGGTGATGTGCTGCTGTCGGACAGCGGAATGCGCCACCATCCGCTGACGCCCATGAGCGACGCCAGCCTGGTGCGCGTGATGCAGCGCCAGAGCCAGGGCCGCGTCGGGCTGATCGACCACCGCACCGTGCGCGCCGGGGCGGCGGCCATCGGGGAAGCGATGCGTGAACTCCAAGCCGCGGGGCATTGCTTTGCGATCGTCGATGCGACCTGCAACGACGACCTGATCGCGATGGGCCGCGCCTTTGCCGCCTCGCCGCTGATCGTTGCCGGCTCGGGCGTTGCGATCGGGCTGCCGGCCAACCACGGCCTGCAACCCTCGACGGCAGCCGCCGCGCTGCCGCCGCCAAGCGGCACCCGCGCCATCGTTTCCGGCAGTTGTTCGGTGGCCACCAATGCGCAGGTCAACCACTTTCTCGATGCAGGCGGCGAGGCGTTTCGCATCGACCCGTTGGCGATCGCGCGTGGCGACGACGTGGCTGGTGCGGCGCTGGCGTGGGCGCAGACTCGCCTGTCGGCATCGCAGCCGATCCTGTTCTACGCGACGGCCGAGGCATCGACCGTCGCGGCGGTGCAGTCGCAGCTCGGCGTTGCGCAGGCAGGTGCTGCCGTGGAGCGAACGCTGTCGGCGATCGCGCGCGGCCTGGTCAAGCACGGTGTGCGCCAGCTCGTCGTCGCCGGCGGCGAAACCTCGGGCGCCTGCGTGCAGGCCTTGGGCATCGAGCGCCTGCGCATCGGCCCGCAAATCGCGCCGGGCGTGCCGTGGTGCCACGCCGATAGCGCGGCAGCGGGTGACGCCGGCCTGCACATCGCGCTGAAGTCGGGCAACTTCGGTGCGAGCGATTTTTTTCTCGGCGCGTTCGACGCGCTGCCGTGATGACGCGATGTTCAAGGCTCAGGCTTTCGGCACGATGACCTTCAGGCCCTTGAAGTAGGCGCGGAAGAAACCGGCGTCGCGGGTGATGAGCGCGTCGCATTGCATCAACGCATGCGCGCCGATCAGAAAGTCCGGCACGGAGCGCGGCACGGCAGTGGGCTCCTTGCCGGTGCGCAAGCGCTCCTTGTAGCGGCGCTGCATCTCGCCGGCGCGCACGGCAGCGCGCAACTCGAGCGGCACGAAGGTGATGCCCGACCCGTCGAGCGCGTCGAGCAGAACGGGTCCGCTGCCCAGGCCGGCCACCACTTCGCTGATGACCACGTCGCAGGCCACCACGGGGCTGTGCGCGAGCGCGCCGCGAACGGCTTCCTCGGCAGACGCCGCGCGAGCGTCTTCGCCAATCAGATCGATCAGCACGGAGCTGTCGATCGCGATCACTTCCTCGCCTTGGGGGCGGATCTGGATTTGGCGCGGACCTTGATCTTGTCGTCGGGCGGTGGGTAAGGGTCGCCCGGCGCGCGGCCGCGCAGTTCGCGCATCACGTCGTCGGTGGTCACGCCGGGTGGCAGCTTGATGAGACCGCGCAGGCGTGACAGAGCGTCCTTCACGTCTTTGCGCAGAATGATGCGGCCGCCTTCGACTTCGATCTTGAGCTTCATGCCTTTGGTCAGTCCTAGCGCGTCGCGCGCCGCCTTGGGCAGGGTGATCTGGCCGCGTTCGGCAACAGTGGCTTCCATCGTGCGCTCCTGAAGTACGCAAGAAGTTTACGTACTTTCTCAGTCTGACGGCAAGTAGCGTACCGCCAAAACCCCTTGGATCGACGCCAGTTTCTGCAGCACCGCCGGCTCGACCGCGCTGTCCACATCGACCAGCGTGTAGGCCACCTCGCCGCGGCTCTTGTTGACCATGTTGTGGATGTTCAGGCCGGCGTTGGCCATCGCGGTCGAGATCTGGCCGAGCATGTTGGGCACGTTGGCGTTG
>JANNJX010000377.1:0-13753 GCA_031396005.1 Burkholderiales bacterium | reverse complement strand
GAGACTCTGCGAGGAGCGCCCTATCTCGTCTCCTCTTTCAGGTTGCCTGCTCTGACTGCATCGCCTGCTGCGCCTTCAACTGCAGCAAGAGCCCATGCAGCATCTCGGTGGACAGCCCATGCAGCACCAGCCGATAGCCCGCGCGCAGCGTGCTCTCGGGCACCAGCGGGTGCTTGTTGTTGAGCAGCACCAGATGCTCGGGCATGCCGGTCAGTTTCGCGCAGTAGAGGCCGATGGTCTCGTCGAGCTGAAGCGAATTGCTGGCGCGCCAGAAGTCGTTGTCGGTCAGCAGCAGCTGATAGGTCGGCGTGAAGATCTCGATCGCCGTCTGCAGATCGATGAAGTTGGTGCGGCCGTGCGGCATGTCGGCGAGTTGCACCGGGCAGGGGTTGACCATCGACAGATCGAGCTGCGGCACCGTCTCCAGCCCGCGCCCGCGCTCCTGCAGCGCGCGGTTGAGGTAGATGACGAAGTTGAACAGGTTCAGGTCGTGCTGGACGAAGAGGTTGTCCTTCAGGTCGTCGAGCGTCATCGGCCGCAGCGGGCGAGACGGAATCTTCACGCCGGCGTTGGCGGCGATGAAGGCCAGGATGTCGCTGCCGAAGTGGAAGTGGCGCAGGATCATCCAGTTGGCCTGCGGCGTGACCCACATCTTCAGGCCCTCGGCGAGGATGCGGTGCAGGAACACCGGTGCCTGCCAGCCCTTGGGCAGCAGCGCCTTGACGAGCTGGAACAGCACGATGGCCGCGCGCGCCAACGGGCGCACGATCGGCATCAGGAACTGGCGCGAGGGCGTGGCGGAATCGGTGAGCCAGGCCTGCTTGATCTCGTCGGACAGGGGAGAGCTGGCGTCGAGGTACAGCGCCAGCCACGGGCTCGGGTCGGCCGGGTTGTGCTCGTCGAGGATGAAGTTGGGCAGCGTTTTCATGGGGACTCGGTGCGCGCGCAGGCGTCCTGCCACTGCATCAGGTACAGCTGCGCGGTGCGGCGCGCAGTGAGCACGATGTCGGCGTCGGCCTGGCCGGTGGCGTCGGCCGCGAGCACGAGCTGCACGGCGCGCAGCCAGCGTGCGAGGTGGTTCTCGTCGTTGGCGCCGTGGTAGGCGAGAAAGCGGAAGGCGCTGGGCGGCAGCTTCAGTTGGGATTGCAGCAGCGGCAACAGCGCCGGGATGATGCGCTGGCCCGTGCCCTCGATGATGTAGATCGCGCCGAGCAGCCCCACCGGGCTCGGCGTGGCGGCCTTGGCGTGCAGGTAGCTGTTGAGCGCTTCGCCGCCGGGGTTGCGGCGCAGGTCGTCGATGCTGCGCGCTTCGCCCCCTGCGCTGCGGTAGTCGTCGAACAGGATGCGGAAGTCGAACTGTTCTTCGCTCGCATGGATCTCCACCAGCTCGCCGAGTGCGGCAAACGGCGCGCGCATGCTGGCGATGGCCTCGCGCATCCAGCGGCTGCCTTCACGCACCTGCGGGATCCAGCAGGCCATCCACTGCACGTAATCGTCGCGCGTGAAGCGGCGCTGCGTCAGTGCGCGCACGAGCGGCGTGCGCCAGGCGGCGGAGCGGTACTCGTGCCAGACGTCGGCGAGGGATTGCAGCAAGCGCGCCAGGCGCGGGTCGGTGGCAGCGGCGGGGTCATGCGGGGCGGGGATAGGCTTCGACAAGCTCAGCCCGAACGGGACCTCTCGTTCCGTTCGCGTTGAGCTCGTCCAAGCGCTGCGGCTTGTGCGCGTGCTCGGCCGCTCCACCTCGAACAGCGCATAGGCCACCGTGAAGCGCCCGGACTCGGGCACGAAGCAGAAAATCTGCTCGCCCTCCTTCAGTTCGCGCGTGCGTACGAAATCCGACAGCATCACGAACAGGCTGGCCGCGCCGGTATTGCCTCGCGTGTGCAGGTTGGTCCACCAGCGCGCCTGCGGGATCGACAGTTCGGCCTTGTGCATCAGCTCATCGACGACCGGGCGGAAGCGCTCCGACG
Source organism: Burkholderiales bacterium (assembly GCA_031396005.1). Classification (GTDB taxonomy): domain Bacteria; phylum Pseudomonadota; class Gammaproteobacteria; order Burkholderiales; family Burkholderiaceae_C; genus CADEEN01. Next base: position 11,783 of record JANNJX010000377.1, on the reverse strand, counting down.
AGTAGTGACACAGGAAATGATCGACGCGTTTCGGATCCACCAGCCCCTGCCGCACCAGCGCCGCGTACTCGTGGATCGCGATGTCGAACAGGTGGGGCAAGAGGCGAATGTCCTGCCGCAGCGCCAGCGCACCGTCGGCCTCGGCCGCGCTCGAACTGTCGTAGTCGAGATAACTGCGCGTGCCTTCGAGGTTCAGGCCGAGCTGCATGCACACCGGGTGATCGCCGGAGAACGACTTCTGGTGCACCCACGCGAGGCGCAGGCGCGGCACGTCGGGGTCGAGCGCATCGCGGTGCGCCAGCACCAGCGCCGCGGCGCCGTCGGACAGCATCCAGCGCAGGAAGTGGGCGTTGAAATCCGCCTCGTAGCCGCGCGGTGCGAAGCGCGTGCGCTTGAACATGCGCGACGGCAGGTCGCTGCCAACGGCCAGCGCGCGCCGCGCATCGCCCTGCTGCACCTGGCCGGCGGCGAAGGCGAGCGCACCCAGGCTCGCGGCGCAGACGCCGACGCTGGTGTGCGTGTGCATCGGTGGCGCACCGAGCTCGCCCTGCACCATGTTGGCAAAGCCCGGAATGATCGCGTCGCCGCCGCTGGTACCGCAGGCCAGCAAATCGATGGCCGACAGCTCGCAGCCCGCGTCGGCGAGCGCGGCGCGGATCGCCGCGCTGGCCATCTGCGCATTGCTCTCGCGCGTGCGGCCGTCGGCATCGATCGCGTAGTGGCGCGTGCGGATGCCGTTCTCGGCCAGGATGCGCTGCTTGATGCGGCCCGAGACGCGGTTCAGCGGCGCGATGAAGGCGTCCATGCCGTCGTTGTCGATCGGCGGGCCTGGCAGGTGCAAGCCGGTGCCGGCGATGAAGACGTCGTCGTAAATCGTGGGCATGGTTCAGGTTGTGCAGGCCATCAGCGAGCGGCTGCGAAAGCGCGGCAGCAGCGCGCCCAGCGCCATCACACGCAGCAGGTAGGCGAGCAAGCTGCGCTCTTGCAGAGCAGGGTGCAGGCGCGGGCGCAGCGCGGCGTGCAGCGCCGGCATGCGGCTCCAATGCTCGCGCGGATGTTCGTGATGCGCGGTGTGAAAACCGATGTTGAAGTACAGCCGATTCACCGCGCCGGTGAAGTTGCGCGCATAGTTCCAGCGCGAGCGGCCGTCGGCATGCGCATGCTGGAAGTAATTGGCGCCGAGCAGCGCGTGCAGCGCCACGGCTTGCGGCAGCAGCACGTAGAGTGCGGTCTTGGGCGCATCGAGCGCCAGCAGCGCGATCCACGACGCGCCCACCAGCGCGTATTGCAGCAGCGCCCGGCGCCACACGCCCGGCCGATGACGCCGCATGCGCCCCAGGTGGGCGAGGAAATGCGGGTACAGCGCGCACGCGGCTTGAAGTGGGTGCAGCAGGTAGCCGAGTGCGTGGTTGCTGTCGCCGCCAGCGAAGCGGTAGGTGCGCGCCCAGTCGCCTTCGCCGTGGCGGTGGCGGTGGTGGTTGCCGTTGTGCGTGGCGGCGAAGGCGTAGGTCGGATGGCCCTGCAGCAGTGCGAGTGCTGTGTCGGTGGCGCGGTTGGAAACGCGCCGGTGCCACATCGGCCGGTGTGCGTGGTGATGATGGATCACACCGATGCCGACCCACAGCAGCAGCATCGGCACGTACAGCAACGCGTCGAAGCCGTGCTGCCACTGCCAGGCGGCGAGCGCCGGCACGGCGACGAGGTAGGCCAGACCCTGCAGGTCGCGGGCGTTGCGCAAGATCATGGGCGGACCCTGGACTGGCGTGCCAGGCCGGCCGCGATCACCGCCTGCGCCGCGTCGTGCGGCAGTTGCGTGCCGAACCACCGGTCCATGAAGGTGAACAGAAAACCGTAGTTGCCGCGGTGGCAGGCGTGGTGCAGGTGGTGGTCCTGCGCGTTCGACAACCAGCGCCAGCGTTTGGGCAGCGCGCTGAAGTTGCTGTGGCCGATGACGTTGTAGGCGAGCGAGAGCACCGGCAGCAGCACCAGCGCCAGCGGCGTGAAGTGCCACAGCAGCATCGGCGGCAACAGCACGCTGCCCAGCAGGAGCGCCTCCACCGGATGGAAGGCGTAGGTGGACCAAGGCGTCGTCACCACCGACTGGTGGTGCGCCGCATGCACCGCGCGCAACAGGCGCGGTTGGTGCAGCGTGCGGTGCACGGCGTAAAAATGGATGTCGTTCCAGACCAGCAACGCCATCAACTCGAGCGCCACGCGCAGCGGCGGGTTCGACGGATGAACGTCGGCCCAGCCTCGCACCACCATCGCCCACGGCAGCAGCAGGCCGACGCCGAAGATGACGATCGAGAGCGCGCTTTGCCGCCACTCGCGCACCACCTGGCCCGGCGGCACCGGGCGCGTGTCGAGCAGCCGGCCGCGGCGGTTGCGCAGCAGCGCCACGCGCACGCCGCTGGCGATCAGGCCGGCCGCCAGGTAGATCGCGGCAAAGTAGGCAATGCCGGCGACGGCGACGGTGGGTGCGGACCAGGTGGCGATGAGGCTGGCGTCCATGAGCAGGCGCGAGTGTGCCTTGCGGCGGCGTCGAGCCGCTGCTGCACTTCGCGGCAAACTGCCGCGCTGCCTCGCGCGCAGCGCTGTCGGATGAATCCTAAGGAGGTCTCACGGACAGCGCATCGCTGCTATCCGGCGCCCGTCACGTCAACGGCATCGACATCAGCGCCGAGCGGGAGGTGGCGTCCCAGGCAGCAGCTTGCGGAAAGACCTGCTCGAACGATTTGATCTCGGGCAGCACGTAAACCAGCGCCGGCTGCTTGCCGAGCGTCGGCCAGAGCACGTTGTCGAAGAACGTCACGGGCACGTTGACGCAGCCGTAGCTGATGCGGTTGTCGTCGCTGCCCGGCGTGGCCAGCCGTTCGAGCCGGCGCTCGCGCGCGTCGGTGACCCGCACACGGTGCATCGACACCGCCGCCTGGTAGTCAACCCAGATCACGTCTTCTTGAAGCAGGTTGCGGCCTGACGCGGCGACGAAGCGGCCGGCGGGCGTGGTGCGCTCTTCGGGGCGAACGTGCTCGATCGGGCGCTGGCCGATGCCCGGCACGCTGTCGTCGCCAGGGGCGTGGCCCAGCAGCACCGGCGTCTCACCGCGCAAGCGGCCCTGCGCATCGAACACGTACAGGTGCGTGCGCCGCTTGTCGATCACGGCAAACGCCGCGGGCCCATGGTCGCGGCTGGCGACGGCCCAGCCCGCCAGTTGGCGCACGGACATCGGCACTGCGGCCGCACCGAAATCGGCGGCACGCGAGTCAGCTACAACCGCGGGCGCGGACGGCGCAGTCGGTGCCGCTGGCGCTTTGGCCCGCAGCCACCCCAGCAGCGGCGCGCCCAGCGCGAGGACGAAGGCCGCGACCACCGCGCCCTGCAACACGCCAGCGCGGATCTCGCGTTTGTTCTGTTCGTTCATCGGACGCCCTCCTGCGCTTGCCGTCAAACGGCACGCGCAGCCGAAGCTGCGCGTGCACATCTGCAGCGCCTTAATTGCGGTCGGCTTGCGGCGCCGGATCGCTGGCCATCGGCTGCGACGGGGTGGCGCTTGTCGACGGCATGGCCGGCGATGACGGCATCGTGGTCGTCGGCGCAGTCGACGGTGCCGCGCCCGGCGTGATCGACGGCGTCGCGCCCGGCGTGGTCGACGGCGCCGCGCTCGGCGTGGTGCTGGGCGCCGTATCGGTCGTGCCGCCGGTCGGCGCCTGCGTCGTGCTCGGCGTCTGCTGCTGCGTCGTGCTCGGCCTCGTCGCCGGGTCGGTGGCGGTGGCTTGCGCGTAGGCAAAGCCGATGCCGCTGACGAGGGCGACGGCGGTCAGGCTGCTGGTCAGGGTTTTGATCTTGAACATGAAGAGCTCCTAGGGGTGGGTGCCGCGAGGGCACGGGGTTGCTGTTGGCCCGGCATGCGCCCGACCTGAATTCACTCTAGGCAGTGCGCGCCGCCGCAGCGATCAGCGATGCACCCTTGGCGGCGTAGGACGGCCCCCACGCTGTTCGCACCCACTTACACAACGCACGCAGGTTCTACACTGCGCGCCCTTGAGACACCGCAATTCAGCAGCCGGCGCGCGATGACCTGGCTCGGCCACCTCGCACTCGACTACCGCGTCGACGGGACCGGCACCCGCACCGTCGGCCACGACCGCCACCGCGGGCCGCTGCGCGTGTTGAAGGCGCTCTACCCCGAAGGCGACGGCATCTGCCATCACGTGCTCGTCCACCCACCGGGCGGCATCGTCGGCGGCGACCGGCTCGACATCGACGTCCACGTCCGCACCGGCGCCCATGCGCTGTTGACCACGCCCGGCGCGACGCGCTTCTACCGCAGCGCCGGCGCGCCGGCGCTGCAGGCCTTGCAGGTACACGTGCAGCGCGGAGCCCGACTCGAATGGCTGCCGCTGGCGAGCCTGGCCCATGACGGCTGCATCGCCGAGAACCGCGTGCGCTTCGAGCTCGATCCCGGCGCGCAGATGATCGGCGCCGATGTGCTGGCGCTCGGCCTGCCGGCGTCGGCGGCACCGTTCGTGCATGGCCGCTTCACGCAGCACCTGGAGTGGCCCGGCCAGTGGCTCGAACGCGGCGTGATCGATGCGCGCGACCTGCGACTGCTGCACTCGCCGCTGGGGCTGGGTGGCCACAGCGTGACGGCGACGCTGTGGTGCGCCAGCGGCAGCGCCTTCACCGCGGCGCAGCGTGAGGCGCTGCTCGACGCGGCACGCGACGGCGCCGGCGAACACGAAGGCAGCACCGCGCCGACTGCGGGCTTGGTCGTCTGGCGCGCGCTCGGAGACGCCGTCGAGCCGTTGTGGGAGCGCGCCGTCAGGCTGCGCGCGCGTTGGCGCCAGCAGTGCTGGGGCCTGCCGGCCGCGCTGCCGCGGATCTGGTCGACCTGACGGCGGCGCAGGCGGCGACCGCCGCGGCGAGCGCTCAGATCGACATCCGCCGCCGCACGCCGTCGGCCTCCATGTCCTTGCCGCGGCCACGCAGCACGATCTCGCCGCGCTCCATCACCAGGTACTGGTCGGCGAGCTCGGCAGCGAAATCGTAGAACTGTTCGACCAGCACGATGGCCATGGTCTTGCGCTCGGCCAGGAGGCGGATGACGCGGCCGATCTCCTTGATGATGCTCGGCTGGATGCCTTCGGTGGGCTCGTCGAGCAGCAGCAGCTTCGGGCCGGCGGCGAGCGCGCGGGCGATCGCGAGCTGTTGTTGCTGGCCGCCCGAGAGGTCGCCACCGCGGCGGCCGATCATCTGTTTCAACACCGGGAACAGCTCGAAGAGTTCGCTCGGGATCGCGGTGCCGCCGGGCTTCGAGGCCAGGCCCATGCGCAGGTTGTCCTGCACCGTCAGCCGGCCGAAGATCTCGCGGCCCTGCGGCACGTAGCCGATGCCGGCGCGCACGCGGTCGTACGACGGCGCGCGCGTGATGTCCTTGCCGCCCAACGTGATGGTGCCGCTCTTGACGGCGACGCGGCCCATCAGGCTCTTCAGCAGCGTCGTCTTGCCGACGCCGTTGCGGCCGAGCACGACCGTCACTTCGCCGACCCGCGCTTCGAAGGCGCAGTTGCGCAGGATGTGGCTGCCGCCGTAGTACTGGTTCAGTCCTTCAACGCTGAGCATCTGTCGTTCGACCTCGTCCTTCATTCTGGACCCCCGCTCGGAGGGGGCTCGGGGGAGCTGTGAGTTCCACCGCAGGTGTTCCTGGGGCGCTCAGCGACCCAGGTACACCTCGACGACTTTGGCGTTGTTCTGCACTTCGCTCAAAAGCCCTTCGGCCAGCACACTGCCTTCGTGCAGCACCGTCACCTTCTTCTTGCCCTGCGTCAGTTGATCGACGAACTTCATGTCGTGTTCGACGACGACCAGCGAGTGTTCGCCTTCGAGGCTCAGGAAAAGCTCCGCCGTGCGCTCGGTCTCTTCGTCGGTCATGCCGGCCACCGGCTCGTCGAGCAGCAGCAGCTTCGGGTTCTGCATCAGCAGCATGCCGATCTCCAGCCACTGCTTCTGGCCGTGGCTGAGCAGGCCGGCGGTGCGCTGCGCCTCGTCTTTCAGATGCATGCGCGTCAGCACCGCGCCGATGCGATCGAGCTGCTCGCCACTCAAGCGCGACAGCAACGAAGCGCGCACGCGGCGGTCGGCGGCCAGGGCGAGCTCCAGGTTCTCGAAGACGCTCAACTGCTCGTACACCGTCGGCTTCTGGAACTTGCGGCCGATGCCGATCTGCGCAATGTCGGGCTCCTTCAGCCGCAGCAGGTCGATGTTGGAGCCGAACGTGATGCTGCCGCCGTCGGGCCGCGTCTTGCCGGTGATGCAGTCCATCATCGTCGTCTTGCCCGCCCCGTTGGGGCCGATGATGCAGCGCAGCTCGCCGACGTTGACAGCGATCGACAGGGCGTTGAGCGCCTTGAAGCCGTCGAAGCTCACCGTCACATCCTCGACGTACAGCGCCACGCCGTGCGCGAAGTCGGGAGTGCCGGCGCGCAGCACGCGACCGTAGGCGGCGCTGCGGCCTCCGGAGCGGGCGTCGATCTCCGCTTGTCGCGCCATCAGCGCTTCACGGCGCCGTGTGCCTTCTTCCATCAAGTCAGGCGTCATGACTTCTTGCGCCTCAGCAATCCGACCAGCCCGTTCGGCAAGAACAGCGTCACGGCGATGAACAGCGCGCCGAGGAAGAACAACCAGTACTCCGGAAACGCCGCGGTGAACCAGCTCTTCGCGCCGTTGACGAAGAACGCACCGACCACCGGGCCGATCAGCGTGCCGCGCCCACCGACCGCTGCCCAGATCGCCATCTCGATGCCCGCAGCCGGGCTCATCTCGCCCGGGTTGATGATGCCGACCTGCGGCACGTAGAGCGCGCCGGCAATGGCGCACATCACGGCAGACAGCGTCCAGATCGCGACCTTGTAGTTCACCGGGTCGTAGCCGGTGAACATGACACGCGTCTCGGCGTCGCGGATGGCCTGCAGCACGCGGCCGAATTTGCTGGTGACGATGGCGCGCGACATGACGAAGAAGCCGATCAACACCAGCCCCGACAGCACGGCGAGCGTGACGCGCATCTGCGGCGTGGCGATCGGCGTGCCGAGGAGGCGTTTGAAATCGGTGAACCCGTTGTTGCCGCCGAAGCCGGTTTCGTTGCGGAAGAAGAGCAGCATCGCGGCGAACGTCAGCGCCTGCGTGATGATCGAGAAGTACACGCCCTTGATGCGCGAGCGGAAGGCGAAGAAGCCGAAGACGAAGGCGAGCAGCCCGGGCACGAAGACAACGAGCAGCATCTGGCCGATGAACGAATCGGAGAGCGCCCAGTGCCACGGCAGCTCTTTCCAGTTGAGGAAGACCATGAAGTCCGGCAGCTCGGATCGGTACTGCCCTTCACGGCCGATCTGGCGCATCAGGTACATGCCCATGCCGTAGCCGCCGAGCGCGAAGAACAGGCCGTGGCCGAGCGAGAGGATGCCGGCGTAGCCCCAGATCAGATCGATCGCCAGCGCGGCAATCGCATAGCAGAGGATCTTGCCGACGAGGCTGACATAGAAGTCGGGCAGGTGCAGGGCGGATCCGGCGGGCACGACGAGGTTCAACACCGGCAGCGCCACGGCGACAACGAGCAGCGCGATCAGCACGCCGCTCCACTGAAGGACACTGAACAAGCCTCCGTTCGGGCTGAGCTTGTCGAAGCCCTGCTGCGCGACTTGCCCTTCGACAGGCTCAGGGCGAACGGTGGCGGGTGTGGCATCGGTGTTCATGCTTCTGCACTCCGGCCTCTGATTGCGAACAGCCCTTGTGGCCGCTTCTGAATGAAGAGCACGATGAACACCAGCACCATGATCTTGGCCAGCACCGCGCCTTGCCAGCCTTCGAGCAGCTTGGTCAGCACGCCGAGGCCGAGGCCGGCAACGACGGCGCCCCACAACTGCCCGACGCCGCCGAGGACGACGACCATGAAGGCATCGACGATGTAGCTCTGGCCGAGATCGGGGCCGACGTTGCCGACCTGCGCGAGGGCACAACCCGCAAGCCCGGCAATGCCCGAGCCGAGCGCGAATGCGTAGGTGTCCACACGGGCGGTGTTGACACCCATGCACGCCGCCATCGGCCGGTTCTGCGTCACGCCGCGCACGAAAAGACCGAGACGCGTGCGCGCCACGAGCAGCGCCACACCCGCGAGCACGAGTGCAGCGAAGACGAGGATGGCGATGCGGTTGAACGGCAGCGTGAGGTTCGGCAGCACGGCAATGCCGCCCGACAGCCACGCCGGGTTCTCCACCGGCACGTTCTGCGCGCCGAAGATCGTGCGCACGGTCTGCATCAGGATCAGGCTGATGCCCCAGGTGGCGAGCAGCGTTTCGAGCGGCCTGCCGTAGAGCCAGCGGATGACGGTACGCTCCATCAACGCACCGACCAGCGCCGCGGCGAGGAACGACACGGGAACGGCCGCGGCCACGTACCAATCGAAAGCGCCGGGCGCGTAGGCCTTGACCAGGTTCTGCACGACGTAGGCGGCATAGGCGCCGATCATCATCAGCTCGCCATGCGCCATGTTGATGACGCCCATCAGGCCGTAAGTGATGGCCAGTCCGAGGGCGACGAGCAGCAGGATCGAGCCGAGCGACAAGCCGGTGAAGAGCACGCCCAGGCGCTCGCCCCAGTTCAGACGTGTCTGCACGGTGTCGATCGACGCGCGCAGCGCGGCCTTGACCTCGGCGTCGCTCTCGGCCGCCAGGCGCTCGGTCAGCAACGAGCGCGTGGCCGGCTGCGGACTGCCAGCGAGTTGCTGCGCCGCTTCGAGCCTCTTGGCCTTGTCGGGCGACGCGATCAGCACACCCGCGCGCAGCAGCTCGAGCCGGCCTTTCAGCTCCGCGTCGGTCTCGGCGCCGATAGCTTTGTCGAGCAGGCCGAGCTTGCCTTCGTCGATGGCGTCTTTCAGATCGGCGATCGACTTGGCGCGCGCTTCGCGGTCCGGCGAGAACAGCGACAGTGCAGCCACCGCAGCTTCGAGCTCGCCGCGCATGCGGTTGTTGTTGATCACGTCTTGGGCATCGTCGGGCAACGTTGCCGGCTGGCCGCTGGCGGCTTCGATGGTCTTGTCGTCGCGCACGATGAACGCGCGCCCGGCCGACACCTTCACCTCGTCGGCGAGCAGCGCTTGCACGAACGGCACGAGCGCCGCGTCACCCGACGCCACGGCTTCGTTCAGCGCCACGATGCGGTCGTCGCTGTCGCCCGCGGCGATGCGGCCGGCGAGTTCCGGCGTCAGCGCCAACGCGGGCAGCGACAATACGAGCGCAAGAAAAAGGCCTCCGAGGAGGCCTCTCAGGCGAAGCATCGCAGGGCCCTTACTTCTTGGCCGTCATCTTCATCTCGGGCTCGTTCTTCTTGCCCTTGTTCTCGGCGATGTAGTCGCTCCACGGATCGGCCACCACCGGGCCCGGCGTCTTCCACACCGTCTTGAACTGGCCGTCGGCTTGCACCTCGCCGATGAACACGCTCTTGTGCAGGTGGTGATTCTTCTCGTCCATCTTCGAGGTGATGCCCGACGGTGCCTTGAAGGTCTGGCCGGCCATCGCCGCGATCACCTTGTCGGTGTCGGTGCTCTTGGCCTTGGTCACGGCCTGCGCCCACATGTTGAAGCCGATGTAGGTGGCCTCCATCGGGTCGTTGGTCAGCGGCTTGTCCTTGTGGCCGGCGACGTTCTTGGCCTTGGCATACGCCGCCCACTTCTTGATGAACTCGTCGTTGGCCGGCGCCTTGATCGACTGGAAGTAGTTCCATGCAGCGAGGTGGCCGACGAGAGGCTTGGTGTCGACGCCGCGCAGCTCTTCTTCACCGACCGAGAACGCAACGACCGGAACGTCCTTGGCCTTCAGTCCCTGGTTGCCGAGCTCCTTGTAGAACGGCACGTTGGAGTCGCCGTTGATCGTCGACACCACCGCCGTCTTCTTGCCTTCGCTGGCGAACTTCTTGATCTTGGCGATGATGGTCTGATAGTCGGCGTGGCCGAAGGGCGTGTACTCCTCCATGATGTCGGCGTCGGCCACACCCTTGGCTTTGAGGAAAGCGCGCAGGATCTTATTGGTGGTGCGCGGGTACACGTAGTCGGTGCCGAGCAGCACCCAGCGCTTGGCGTTGCCGCCGTCCTTGCTCATCAGGTACTCGACGGCCGGAATGGCCTGCTGGTTCGGCGCGGCGCCCGTGTAGAAGACGTTCTTCGACAGCTCTTCGCCTTCGTACTGCACCGGGTAGAACAGCAGCGCGTTGGTTTCTTCGAACACCGGCAGCACGCTCTTGCGCGAGACGCTGGTCCAGCAGCCGAAGACGGCAGCGACCTTGTCCTGCGTGATCAACTGCTTGGCCTTTTCGGCGAAGAGCGGCCAGTTGGAAGCGGGATCGACGACGACGGGCTCCAGCTTCTTGCCGAGCAGGCCGCCCTTGGCGTTGATCTCGTCGATCGCCATCAGCACGGTGTCCTTCAGCACCGTCTCCGAAATCGCCATCGTGCCCGACAGCGAATGCAGCACGCCGACCTTGATGGTCTCTTGTGCAAAGGCAGGCGTCAGGGCGCCGGCGCTGATCAGCGCGGCGGCGAGTGTTTTCAATCCGGTGCGGCGTGTGGTGCCGAATGCGTGCATGGTGGCTCTCCGTCCTGGTTGCGAAATCGCACAGCCACATTCGCAAACGGCGTGCCAACTCGTTCACGGCCGTGGCACCGAACCTGCAAGAATGCGCCGGCCATGGACCTGACCCCACGCGAAAAAGACAAGCTGCTGATCTTCACGGCGGCGCTGCTGGCCGAGCGGCGCAAGGCGCGTGGCGTCCGACTGAACGTGCCGGAGTCCATCGCCTTGATCAGCGCGGCCATCATGGAAGGTGCGCGCGACGGCAAGACCGTGGCCCAGTTGATGAGCGAAGGCAAGACCGTGCTCGCTCGTGCGGACGTGATGGACGGCGTGGCCGACATCGTCAGCGAGATCCAGGTTGAAGCCACGTTCCCTGACGGCACCAAACTGGTGACCGTGCACCAACCGATCACATGAAGGGGTTCGAGATGCGCACTCTTTTGGCGAGCGCGCTGCTCGCTGCTGCCGCTCCCGCATTCGCGCATGCGGGCCATGGCGAAATCGCCATCCACTGGCACGGCGGCGAGCTCATCGGCATTGCCGCGATGGTGGTCGCGTTGGAGGTTTGGTTGTGGCGGCGCAGCGGCAGATGATCGCCGGCGAGTGGTTCACCGATGGTGCGGACCATGCGCTCAATGTGGGGCGGCGCACGATCACGCTGGTCGTGCAGAACAGTGGCGACCGGCCCATTCAAGTCGGATCGCATTACCACTTTGCGGAAACCAACCCGGCACTGAGGTTCGACCGTGCCGCTGCGCGCGGCATGCGTTTGAACATTGCGTCGGGCACTGCGGTTCGGTTCGAGCCGGGGCAGCGGCGTACGGTGGGGTTGGTGGACTACGCGGGTGCGCGCACGGTGTTCGGTTTTCGCGGCGACGTGATGGGCAAGTTGTAGTGGCAACGATTCAAAGACGCGCCTATGCCGAGATGTTCGGCCCGACCACCGGCGACCGGGTGCGCCTGGCGGACACCGAACTGATCATCGAAGTCGAGCGCGACTTCACGACCTACGGCGAGGAGGTGAAGTTCGGCGGCGGCAAGACCATCCGCGACGGCATGGGCCAATCGCAGGCCGTCAACGGCCCAGGCGCGCACGAGGCGTGCGACTGCGTCGTCACCAACGCGCTGATCGTCGATCATTGGGGCATCGTCAAGGCCGAC